>PMWR01000244.1:0-125 GCA_003166055.1 Acidobacteriaceae bacterium | reverse complement strand
GTACTTGCACTCCCATTTCGAGTAGCTTAAGCTCTCATAATCGTCCATCCGGGATTCTCCTTGAAGTGTGCTTGGCGGCTCACTCTCGGAGTTTCCTGGATCGACTCCCGCAAATGTCAAACTGC
>PMWR01000563.1 GCA_003166055.1 Acidobacteriaceae bacterium | reverse complement strand
GGCACCCGCAGTTTCATCTCCCGTGGGTCGGCAAAGCCGGTGGGTGACTAAAAAGAAACGGAATGGAAGGTGCGAAAAACCCGATTCCGATGGTTGGCATCTGTGGTTTCCCACCCATCGAGCAAAAAACGCTCGATGGATGGGGCCCCCGAACGTTTTGTATTGAAGCGGATTCACTGGGCGTTCCGTGAGTGGGCGAGGAGGTCGGCCAGCGACGAGGCGCAGACTTCGGGCTGATACTTGAGCAATTCGTCGAAGGAGTATCTGCCCGTGGCTACGGCGATGACGGAGAGGAAATTGGCGCGGGCAGCTTCGATGTCGCGCGGGGTGTCGCCGACTACGCAGATGTTGGCGCCGCGTCCGGCGAGTTCGCGGGCTTTGTGCGCGGCCTGGGCGATGAGTTCCGAGCGGATGGGGAAATGGTCGCTGAAGCCGCCGAAGCGGAACCACTCGCGCAGTCCGGCCTGTTCGACTTTGATCCAGCCGATCATTTCGAGGTTGCCGGTGGCGACGCCGAGCAGGGCTCCGCGGCGGGCGAGGTGATCGAGGGTCTGTTCGACGCCGGGCATGCGGACGAGGTCCATCTCATGGCGGCGTTCGGCGACGGTGTTGCGCATGGCTTCAAGGATGGCTTCGGTGCGTGATTCGAGAACATCAGCGGGGACGCCGGCCTGGCGGCAGGCTTCGCGGAGGATGGCCGTGTCGGTGCTGCCATGGAGCAGGATGCCGGCGAGCGTGACTTCAAAGCCGGTGACGCGGTGGACGCTGGAGGTGAACGAGTCGACGTGGACGCGGTCGCGGCTGCGCAGCAGGGTGCCGTCGATGTCAAAGAGATAGGCGTCCTGCGCGTCCCATACGAAATCCTGCTCAATGGCAATGCGCGCTTCGGAGGTAGGTTCAAAAGTCAGCATGTTTTGGGTAAGACGGTCAGCCTTGGCGGAAAGTCTGGCGCACCGCGCTGAATACAGGACGTTCGCTGCGGGGCGGACGCTTGAGGCCGGCGCGGACTTCGGCCAGATCGAGGTCAAGTTCGGCCATGGCGCGGCTCAGCGTGTTGCGATGGATGCCCAACTCTTCAGCAGCCTTGCACTGGTTTCCCCGGTGTGCCACCAAGACTTCGCGAAGATACTGCCTTTTGAAATCGCGCACGGCATCTTCATAGCGAATGCCGCTGGAGTGCATTTGCGACACCAGGATGTCCAGTTCTCTTCTCACGTTCACCTCTTGCAATTCTATTAGCTTACCCTGTTCCGGGATGATCTTTAAGCCACGATCTTTGTTGCTGTTTACGATGGAGCGGGTTTGGGATTGATCAACTCATGCGAATCGTGTTCCAGAATTTTTAAGCCATCGCGCACGCGATGCGCCAACTCCGCCGGGCTCATGTGGGTGCTGAGATGACAGGCTCCGAAGAACAATTTGGGCAGGCGCGCATTCTCTAGCCATTGGGTATCCGGAAAAAAAGCAGCGAGTGCGAGGATTCCTAACGTTACCAGAATTACGCCCTGAAAGAATCCAAAAACCGCGCCGGCGAGGGAATCGAGGCATCCCAATCCAATTAGACGAAAGGCTTTTGCCAGGATTGCGCCGAGGATGGCAAAAAGGGCCATGACGAGGAGGGCGATGAGCAGAAATCCGATGACGTCCGCCACGGGCTTGATGCGGACGATGGGTTGGAAAATTGCCGAGACGCGGCCGTAGTTCCAGGAAGCGGCTGCCAGGCCGACAAGCAGGCCGGCGAGTCCGAAGGCGGAGCGGAAGAATCCCTGGGACAACCCACCAATGATGGATGATGCCATGATGATCACGATGACCCAATCGATCCACACCATGATGCGCTCCGACTTCCGTTTAGAGGTTGAGATCCCGCCCGGTCAAGCGGCGAAAAGCTTCGAGATACTTGGCCTGCGTGCGTTCCACCACGTCGTCAGGGAGAGCGGGCGCAGGCGCCTGCTTGTTCCAGTGGATTGATTCAAGATAGTCGCGCACGAACTGTTTGTCGAACGAAGGCTGCGGGCCACCGGGGTTCCATGCCGCACCTTCCCAGAAACGCGAGGAATCGGGCGTGAGGACCTCATCGGCCAGGATAATCCCATCTTCGGTTTTGCCGAACTCAAATTTTGTGTCGGCGAGGATGAGGCCGCGGGACTCGGCGTGCGCGGCAGCTCGGCGGTAGAGGTCGAGAGTGAGGCGGCGAAGTTCGGCGGCGTCGTCCGCGCCGATGGCGTTTTCGGTGGCGGCGAAGGAGATGTTCTCGTCGTGCGCGCCGTCCTGGCTCTTGGTGGCGGGCGTGAAGAGCGGCTCGGGGAGGCGCGAACCGTCAAGGAGGCCGCCGGGAAGCGGGATGCCACAAACGGAGCTGGTGGCCTGGTACTCCTTCCAGCCTGAGCCGGCCAGGTAACCGCGGGCTACGCACTCGACAGGGAACATGGCTGCGCGCTCGACGAGCATGGAACGGCCTTCGAGCTGGTCCGCGTAGGGCTGAAGCGAGGCGGGGAATTCGCGAACGTCGGCGGTGATGATGTGGTTGGGGACGATGCTCTTGAGCAGGTCGAACCAGAACAGCGATATCTGCGTGAGGATCTTGCCCTTGCCGGCGATGCCGGTGGCGAGGACGTGGTCAAAGGCGGAGATGCGGTCAGTGGCGACGAGGAGAAGCGCGTCCCCGATGGAGTAGAGGTCGCGCACTTTGCCGCGGCCGAGGAGGGTTGTATTGCCCAGGTTTGTCGTCAGGAGAGCTGTCACAGAAGGCCTGCCTCGGTGGGACTGAACCTTTGATTTTCGAGGGCGCGGCGGCGTTTGTCAAACCGTGTTCAGGAGACAAATGTGGTCTGAATTGACCAGTAGTGTGGAAAGAGGTTGTGTTGTAATGCGCACAAACGGCCGCTGTGGAAAAAAGAAGTATACCCGTGTGACAGCCGTCACGGAACGGGCGTTCGACTTAGGAGACACTCCAGTTGTCAACATGGTTCGGAAGGCGAGTAAGAAAGCCCTCTTAGAGCCGGGCGACACGAGATAGCCGTGGAAAGGGGAAGCCGCTGCTAGTCTCGTCTGTACAGGGATCACCAGTAGCCGNNTTTTTCTGTGAAGACAGTTTTCAGTTTTCAGTTTTCAGTCAAAGGCAAGAGCATAGGCGCGAAACCCCAGTGGAATGAACTTCCGGGAGCTGGCTGAAAATCAGTCCTTCTTCTACAGCCTGTTTAGCCTATCAGTGCCGGCCGATTCAAGCTGACTCATTGCGCTTGGTGCATAACTACCTCAGCCTCAGCCTGCATCCAGTCCAGTTCAATCCAGTCGCAGAGCATGTGGCCGGCAAAGATATGCGCTTCCTGGATACGCGCGGTGTCGCGCGATTCGACCGCAAAGAGATGATCGGCAAACCCCGCCATCTTCCCGCCGCCGGCCCCCGTCAAAGCCACCGTGACCAGTCCCTGCATACGCGCTGTCTTGAGCGCGGCGATTACATTGGAGCTGTTGCCCGAGGTGGAGATGCCCACCAGCACGTCACCCGGGTTCCCCAGAGCCTCAACCTGCCGCGAAAAGACCGCCTCGTAGCCATAATCATTGGCTACAGCGGTCAATATCGACGTATCCGTGGTCAGCGCCACTGAGGGCAGCGCGCGCCGTTCGCGGCGAAAGCGGCCCATCAGTTCGGCAGCCAGATGCTGTGCGTCCGCCGCACTGCCGCCGTTGCCGCACCACAGGATTTTGCCGCCGGCGCGCAGCGTCACCGTCATAGCCAGCGCAATCGCCTCCAGCACCGCATGCTGCTTCTCAATCTGGCCGACGACCTGGAGGTGCTCGGCAAGCGCTTTCCCAAAGATGGTTGCGGCATCAAGACTGTTCGACATGGTTTCCTCGCTTCCGCGGGTTCGCTTTGAAAGCTTGCATTTATCCTGGATAGATAAACACGCGGCTATTGCTATCATAACGGGGTGATCCGCTCCAGTAACAGCACACTGCGCCGCCTGCTGCGAACGGTCTTTCTCGATCGCGACGGCGTGCTGAACGAAAAAATGCCGGAAGGCCAGTACGTCACCTCCTGGAATGAATTCCGCTTGCTGCCACGCGTGGCCGAATCGGTCGCCAAGCTGAACCAGGCAGGCTTGCGGGTGATCGTCGTCTCCAACCAGCGCGGCGTCGCGCGCGGNNCTGCCGGGCCTTTTCGATCAGGCCGTCAGTGATTTTCCCGAGATTGTTGCAGCCAGCAGCGCCATGGTCGGCGATTCCCTCTCCGACATTGAGTTTGGCAGGCGACTGGGAATGTTGACGGTGTTCGTTGAGGGCGATCCGGAGCGAAGGAAAGCCGGCGCGGAAGCAGCGGCAGCGATGGCCGACATGCGGGTCGCTTCTCTGGTTGAAGCCGTTGAAGCGTTGCTGTGATAAGCAACGGAATGGAAGGTGGAAAGGCCCGGGGGCCGATGGTTGGGCTTTGAGGTCTCCCACCCATCGACCACCCACCCCAGCGACGAAGACCTGTCGCCGGGGATCCCGGTGCGCTCGATGGATGGGGCACCCGAAGTTTCATCCGCCGTGGGCCGGCTTCGCCGGTGGAGGGCCAGAAAGGTCAGCAAAGACTCTTTTTCGAAACGATCTACGCTGTGGCGCGCTCGCGCTCGTGGGTGCCCAGGCGGACGCTAATGATCTTGGAGACGCCGGGCTCCTGCATGGTGACGCCGTAGATCATGTCGGCGGCCTGCATCATGCGTTTGGAGTGGGTGACGAGCAGGAACTGGGTGTCCTGGCTGAGCGAGTGGAGCAGATCGGCGAGGCGGCCGACGTTGGTTTCGTCGAGCGGCGCATCCACTTCGTCGAGCACACAGAAGGGGCTGGGCTGGAACTGGAAGATGCCGACGAGCAACGCGAGGGCAGTCAGAGCTTTTTCTCCGCCGGAGAGCAGGAGCACGTTTTGGAGCTTTTTGCCTGGGGGCGAGGCGACGATTTCGAGGCCGCTCTCGGCCTGGTTTTCC
>PMWR01000171.1 GCA_003166055.1 Acidobacteriaceae bacterium | reverse complement strand
GGGTTTTCGTTGATGAGGCGAAGTGCTTCGGCATAGGTGTCGACGCGCACAACGCTGAGCACGGGGCCAAAGATCTCAGTGTCATAGCAGTGCATGCCGGGTTTTGCATTGTCGATGAGCGAGGGACCGAGAAAGAAGCCTGCGGAGTGGGTCGCGGGATCGAGACGGCCATCGATGGAGAGCGTTGCTCCTTCAGAGACTGCAGTGTCGAGATGCGCGGCAACGCGATCGCGATGTTCACGCGTGATGAGCGGGCCCATTTCGTTGGTGGGTTCCGAGCCTGGGCCAACCTTGATGCGTGCGACGCGTTCGCGAATGGCGTCGATGAGCGGGTCGGCGACATTGCCGACAGTGAGCACCACGGAGATGGCCATGCAGCGCTCGCCGGCCGCGCCGTAGCCCGCGGAGACTGCAGCATCAGCGGCCATGGCGATGTCGGCGTCGGGCAAGACCAGCATGTGGTTCTTGGCTCCGCCAAGTGCCTGGACGCGCTTGCCGTTGCGCGTGGCGGTCTCATAGATATAGCGGGCCACAGGTGTGGATCCGACAAAGCTGATGGCCTTGATGCCTGGATGCGCGAGGAGGAGATCTACCGCAACCTTGTCGCCATGGACGAGATTCAGCACGCCGTCGGGCACGCCCGCTTCCTTGGCCAACTCCGCGAGAAAGACGCTTGCCGAGGGAACCTTCTCCGATGGTTTGAGAATGAACGCATTGCCGCAGGCGATGGCGGTGGACAGCATCCACAAGGGAACCATCGAGGGGAAGTTGAATGGTGTGATACCGGCGACGACGCCAAGCGGCTGGCGGATCTGATAGACATCGACGCCACGGCTGGCCTGCTCAGTGTAGCCGCCTTTGAGCAGGTTCGGAATGCCGCAGGCGAACTCAACGTTCTCAAGGCCGCGCGCAACTTCGCCNNGAGAGGCGTGGCGCGCCACTCGCTAGAGGCTGCTGTCGCTGCGGCGACTGCGGCGTCCACATCCTGTTTGGCTGCAAAGCCGACCTCAGCGATGATTTCCCCGGTTGCGGGATTGGTGACGGCGCCGTTGCGTCCGGAAGTTGCCGCGAAAGATTTTCCGTTGATCCAGTGAGAGACCGCGGTGGGAGTCAATGTCTCGGTAGCACTCATGTTGCAACCCTCCTCTTATGAGGCGCGAATCCAATCGATGGTCTTCGATGCCAACTTGTCGAATGCGGTGATGGCCATGTGCAAATGGTCTTCGCGCGTGTCTTCAATTCTGTTGTGGCTGATTCCCTTGAGCGATTGGACAAAGAGCATGGCGGTGGGAATGCCGGATCGGGAGACTTCCGCAGCATCGTGCAATGGGCCGCTGGGCATGCGATGCGAGCGGCCTGACGTCTCACGGATTGCATCTTCGCATAACTCAATGAGCGCGGGATCAAAGGGCTCGGGCGCAATGTTCCAGATGCGCGACCACTCCACCGTGCAGCCCTCTTCCTGCGCGAACTGAGCGCTCTTCTCCTGAGCTTCGCGATACATGGTGGCAAGCACCTGGGCATTTAGGTCGCGTTGATCGAGAGTGGCTTCGCAACGGCCTACGACAGCGGTGACGATGCCGGGAAAGGTCTTGAGGCTGCCAATGGTGCACACCGCATCGGGATGCTTTGTCGCGATGGTGCGGATTTCGAGAGCCAGCTTTGCAGCGGCGGCGAGGGCATCGCGACGAGAATGCATCGGAGTGGAACCGGAGTGCGCCTCCTGGCCGTGAAAGGTGATGCCATGGCGTTCAACCCCTTTGGTGCCGAGAACGGCGGCGAGCGGAAGTCCCATGCTTTCAAGCACGGGACCTTGCTCGATGTGCAATTCAAGATAGGCGGCTGCGCTGGAACGCTCACGCTGCGCATCGCCGACGGAGTCAATGGAGACGCCGCATGTGGCGAGAGCGTCTTCAAGTCGAATCCCAGCGGCGTCGGTGCGGCTGCGGTCCTGGTCAATGGAGTGCGTGCCGGCGAAGGCGGATGAGCCGAAGAGGCTGCGGCCAAAGCGCGCGCCCTCTTCATCGGCCCAATCGACGAGACGCACGGTGATGGGAGGCTTGCCGTTGTACTCTTCGGCGATGCGGCGGAGCACGGCGTAGGCACCGAGGACGCCGAGACAGCCGTCGAGCCATCCGCCATTGGGTACAGAGTCGAGATGACTGCCGAGGATCAGGGTTTTTTCGGAGCGTCCGGCGAGCGTGGTCCAACTGTTGCCAGCGGCGTCAAGGTGATGCTCGATGGGCAGATCACTTAGCTTGGATTGGAACCAGGCGCGGGCCTTGAGCCACGTGGGTGTCCATGCGAGACGCTGTGCGCCGTTGTCATCTGCGGTGAGGGCGCGCAGTTCCTTGAGCAAATCGATTGCGGCTTGTGGGTCAATCGGCATGAGATGCGCCTTGTGCGTAATACTGCGGCTTGCGGCGAATCATGCGGCCGCGGGCAGGCTCGCCGACAAAGAATCCGTCACGCACCTGCACCTTGCCGCGAACGGTGACAACGGATGGACGGCCTTCAATCGCAAAGCCTTCGAAGCCGTTGTAGTCGTTGTTGGTATGCTGCGTGGTTGCCGAAATTGTGCCGCGATAGGTGATGTCATAGATGACCAGGTCGGCGTCCGATCCGACAGCGATGGTTCCCTTGCGCGGAAAGAGGCCGAAGAGTTGTGCGGGACGCGTGCTGAGCGCATCGACAAAGCGGTGAATACTGAGGCCGCCACGCTTGACGCCATAGGTGTACATGAGATTGACGCGGTCTTCAATGCCAGCGATTCCATTGGGGATTTGCGTGAAGGCGTTTGCGCCGAGGAGCTTTTGCTCCTTGTCGAAGGGACAATGATCGGTGCCGACGGTGTCAATCAATCCGACCTGGAGCGCGTCCCACAGGACGGGCAGATTGTGCTTGGCGCGCAGGGGCGGCGACATGACGTGCTTCATTCCATCGACACCGGGTCGCTCGGCGTAACTCTTGTCGAGCAGGAGGTGAGGCAGCACCGATTCAACGTAGAGCTTCACGCCGCGCAGTTTGGCTTCAACGGCGGCGCGCAACGCTGGTGCGCAGGAGAGATGCACGACGTAGCCGGTAGCACCGGTCTGCTCAAGGAAGGTCGCAAAGCGGCTGGTGCCTTCTGCTTCAACAGCCTCGGGACGGCTTGGCTCATGCCATTCGGGACCGGTCTTGCCTTCGCCCAGAAGAAGCTGTTGTAACTGGCCGACTAACTCGGCATTCTCACAGTGCGCGGTGGTGATTACGCCCAACTCGGCAGCGAGCTTAAGCGTATAAAACATTTCCTCATCGGTCACACCGAAGAAGTTCTTGTAGGCGAGAAAGATTTTGAAGGAGGCGGTTCCGTCGCGGACGATTTCACGGAGCTGCGCTTCGGTCTTCTCGTCGTAGCGCGTGACGGCCATGTGAAACGCGTAGTCGCAGGCGCTGTTGCCTTCGGCTTTCTGCTTCCAGGTGTTGTAGCCTTCGAGCGCGTCCTCATTGCGGGAGGGGCAGCACATCTCAATGAAGGTGGTGGTGCCGCCGATGAGGGCGGCTTTGCTGGCCGTTGCGTGGGTGTCTTTCGCAAACGTGGCCATGAAGGGGAGATGAATGTGGACGTGCGGATCAATGAATCCGGGAAAGACTAACTTCCCTGTAGCGTCGATGACTTCCGCTTCAGGCGGGACGTCGAGATTGACGCCGATTCGGCTGATGGTCTCGTCTTCGATAAAGATGTCGCAGTGCGAACGGGAATCCGCGGTGATAATTTCTCCGCCTTTGATCAACAGTGCCATAGATCTTTCACTCCCGAATTTGAAGCGAGCTGCAATTCAAAGCGATGCTTCAATGAATGTGAATGCCGACCTTTTCACGATAGGCTTTCATTGTTTCCCAGTCTTCGGTGACTTCGGTCTGATTTTCAGAAAGCTCGCTCCACGTCACTTCACTGCGTCCGGAGGGAAGCTCGACCATCTCAATGCAATTGTCCACCGGGCACACGTTATAACAAAGACGGCAGCCCACGCAATCCTCTTCGCGAACCTGAGGCTGGGGCCGTGTTTCAACGGCATCGTGTTTGCCATTGGAGCGTACGTCGTAGGAGTACGGCTGGACGAGCGTGCCCTGTGCCGAGACAAGATCGATACACTGGTGCGCGGTGTCGTTGCAAGCCACGTAACATAGATTGCACTTGATGCATTTCTNNCGTCCATCCAGTTGGAGAGGCCGTCGCACAGGTCTTCGATGATGCGGAAGCCGTAGTGCATGACCGCGGTGCAGACCTGGAGGCTGCCAGCGCCGAGAAGGAGGAATTGCGCTGCGTCCTGCCAGGTGGAAATGCCGCCCATGCCGGAGATGGGAATTCCGGACTTCGAGACAATCTCGTCGGTCCCAAGCGCGGCGAGCATGTTGAGCGCGATGGGTTTGACCGCGGGACCAGCATAGCCGCCATGGCCGCCTTTGCCGCCGATGCTCGGTGTCAACTCGAGCGTGTCGAGGTCGACGCCGATGATGGAGTTGACGGTATTGATGAGCGAAAGTGCGTTGGCGCCGGCGGCCACTCCGGCGCGCGCGGGCAGCACGATGTTGGTGATGTTCGGTGTGAGCTTCATGATGACGGGAATGGTTGCGGCTTCCATGACCCAGCGCGTGATGCGTTCGCAATACTCCGGCACCTGGCCGACGGCGGCGCCCATGC
This sequence comes from Acidobacteriaceae bacterium, assembly GCA_003166055.1. Next base: position 6,989 of record PMWR01000171.1, on the reverse strand, counting down.
CGCGTTCGCTCATGCCATGCGGGCAGCCGTAGTTTAATTCGATGCCGTCGGCGCCTGTATCTTCGATGCGTTCGACAATCTCGCGCCAGGCTTGCGATTTGGCCTCAACCATGGCGGAGACGATCACGGCGCGATCGGGCCACGCGCGCTTGACCTCGGCGATCTCCCGGAGATTGATTTCAAGAGGACGGTCGGAGATGAGCTCAACGTTATTGATGGCCAGCATGCGCTGACGGCCATAGTGCCACGCGCCATAGCGATTGGAGACATTGAGCACCGGCGCGCCAATGGTCTTCCACACGGCTCCGCCCCAGCCTGCTTCAAAGGCGCGATGGATTTGCGCGCCGGAGTTGGTGGGCGGAGCCGAGGCGAGCCAGAAGGGATTGGGGGACTGGATGCCGGCGAAGTTGATGCGCAGGTCTGCCATGGCTAACTCACCTCAACGGACGTGGGGGTATGCACAAACTGTTGATGGATAGCGGCTGCGGCGAGCTTTCCGTCCTCAACGGCCGTGACGGTGGAAGCCGCGCCTGAAGAGCGAATGCAATCGCCGACGGCGTAGACGCCGGCGATGCTGGTTTGGAAGTTCTGGTCGACGGCAATGAAGCCCTTTGCTGTTTCGAGTCTCAACTGCGCGGCGAGTGCGAGCTTGTTCTGGCCGATGGCTTTGACGATTTGGTTGGCGGGCAGGAAGAACTCCGAGCCCTCGACGGGCATGGGCATGGGACGGCCGGATGCGTCTGGCGCGCCCAGTTCGACGCGAAGACATTCGAGGCCGACGGGCCGATTGCTTTCGAGCACAACACGCGCAGGCTGGGTGAGGAAACGGAACTCGATGCCTTCTTTGCGGGCGAATTCGTACTCGTGCCGGTAGCAACTCATCTCGCGATCGGTGCGGCGATAGACCATGGTTACGCGCTCAGCGCCGAGGCGCCTGGCGATGGTGGCGCAATCGACGGCTGTGTTGCCGGCACCGATGACGATCACGCTGCGGCCGACATGGAGGCTCGCGGGGGCGGTCTTGCTGGACTCAATGAATTCAAGGCCATCGATGATTGCCTCTTCGTCTTCGATGCCGAGGCCCGGTGTTTGGCCGAGGCCCACGCTGAGCACAACGGCGTCGAAGTCCTGCTGCAGTGCGGAGAGCGAAACATCCTTGCCGAATTCAATACCGGTTTTGATTTGAACGCCGAGGGCCTCGATCATGCGCGTCTCCTCGATAGCAATTTCAACGGGTTCGCGCAGCGCGATGATGCCGTAGGTGGAGAGGCCGCCAGGCTTGTCGCGTTTTTCAAGGATTGTGACTGCGTGACCGAGAAGCGCCAACTGGCCGGCGCAGGATAGGCCCGCGGGGCCCGCGCCAATGACGGCGATGGATCGGCCGGTGGGCGCGGTTTTCACGGTGGGATAGCTTTGGTTCGCGCGGGCGTAGTCCATAGTGTAGCGCTGCAGGCGGCCGATGGCGATGGGCTTGTGATCGGCGCCGAGTACGCAAGCGCCTTCACATAACTCCTGCACCGGGCAGACGCGGGCGCAGGTGCCCCCGAGAAGATTGGAAGCGAAGATGGTATCTGCAGAGCCACGTAGATTGTGGGAAGCAATTTTCTTGATGAAACGCGGAATGTCGATGTGCGTGGGACAGGCGTGGGTACAGGGCGCATCGTAGCAGTAGAGACAGCGATCCGCCTCAATGGCCGCGGCGTTCGGCGTGAGCGGAGGCAGTTGCTCGGCGAGCGCCTTCGCGTTATCTCGAGATGCCGATTCCATCCATCGACTCCTTACAAAGGATTCCGATCACTGCGTATGCGTTCCGGCCTGGGCAACAGGCTCAGATTGCGTGAAACTCCAAAGAGGAGAATCCAGCCTGCGCTGGAGTTCATATTCTAGTGCAAAAAGACGCTGCGGCAAGCGATAAGTTGTCAAAGTGGAGAGGGAAATATCGGGAATTGTCAGAGCTGAACGAGTCTTCGGCAGCAGTCTTGTTTACGGCACAAACTTCAATGAGTATGCGATCGAAGGATCGAACGGATCATGGACAATGCCGAGTGGCTTGAGCTGTTCGTAACTGGTTTGCCAGCGGGCAGCGGTCATGTGTCCTGTTTGCGGGCTGTTGGGGTCGCCTCCGGTAATGAAGCCGCCGTCTCGCAGAGCCTGGGCGGTGTAGGCTTCCTGCGCGGGGTTGAGGGCTGGATTGAGCTTGAGCAGAAGCGCATCTGTGGCGGTTGGATCGGTGAGATAGGCCTGCCAGCCGCGGATGCTGGCGCGAACGAACCTTGCAACCATGTCGGGGTTTTGGGCGGCAAAGTTGTGTCTCGTGAATTGGACGCGGTAGGGATCGTAGCCCGAGGAACTGATGAGCAGGGTACGCACGTCGGCTCCCGCTTGTTTGGCAAAGAACGGCTCGCTGGTGATAAATATCTGCTGAACGTAGCTGGGGTCGGCGAGGAAGTTGGCGATGGAGAGTGTGGCGGGAACCTGGCGGACGTTGTGCAGGTTATAGCGGAGGGTGACGTACTTGAGCCAGGTGGCGCTGGTTTGCGCGGCGATAGCGTGACCGTCGAGATCCTTGAAGTCGTGGATGGGCGAGTCTTTGTGGACCATGATGGCTTGTGGGTCGTGCTGCATGGTGGCGGCGACGGCGACCAGCGGCAGCCCGTTTGAATTCCATTCAAGAATCTGGTCGCTGGAGCCCAGGCCGAAGTCGGCTTTTCCGGTCGAGACCAATTGGGCAACGCTGCCGTATTGGGGCAGCGGCAGGATGGTTACGTCGAGACCCTCGGCCTTGTAGTAGCCGAGAAGCTGCGCGGCAAAAAATCCGCCATGCTCGGGCTGGGGATACCAATCGAGTTGCAGGCGAACGGGCGTGAGGCCATTCGACGAAGCTGTCTGCTGAGTGCGACAGCCTGTGAAGGCGAGTGCACCTGCAAGGAATAGCACGGCGACGGAAACAGTCTTAGGCGATTTCAAAGCCGATCTCAATGGATAGAAGTAGACGTCTCTCAAGTGAAAGTTATCACGCGCAGGACGGTGGAGTTGCCGCATTTCTGTGCGCGCCGAGTTGGGCCGCGATCTGAAGCAGGGACTCGTCGTTTCCGCGTGCGGCGGCCAACTGCATGCCGCCGTGAGCGCATGGGATGGTGACGGCTGGAACGCCGGCCAGGCTAAACGGCGTGGTGTAGCGCAGCAAGCGGCCGCGGGTCTTGCTGTGGTCCGCACCCGCAGCGAGACGCGCGACCGGGATGGCAGGGAGCATCAAGAGTTCGTGTGCGGCGAATAGCTCATCGATGCGCTCGCGGAAGGCTGCATGGCGCCGGCGGAGCTGGACGACTTCTGCATCGGAAATGCGCGCGCCCCACTCAAGACGCTCGCGGATCGAGGATTCGAAGTGGTGGAAATTGCCGGTGTGGAGGCGTGCAGCCTCCCATGCCTGGATGGGAGCGAAGATTTCGAGTGAGTCGGCCCACCAGTCTGCGGCGAAGGTGGAAGCTTGCAGACCCATGGTTTCGAGTTCGCGGGCCGTGGCGTGAAGACCGGCGACGATCTCCGGCTCGCAGTCAAGAAGGAAGCTCGAGTCGACGACCGCGAACGTCTTGGCGATTGATGCTGCAGGTGCTGGCTCCGGTGCGAAAAGACTCGCGAGAAGCGGTGCGTCTTCAAGGTCGCGAAAGAGCCAGCCCATGGTGTCGAATGATTCGGCCAGATGCGCGCCGCCGCGCCAGTGGCCACGACCAAGCGAGGCGCGATAACCGGCCAGGCCGCAGAGTGCGGCGGGCGCGCGAATGGAGCCGCCGGTATCGGTGCCGATGGCGGCGACGGCTGAGCCCTCCTGCACGCTGGCTGCCGCGCCTGAGGACGACCCACCGGTGAGCGAAGACGAGTCGCGGGGCTGAAGGCAGTCGCCATACTCGGGATTCTCGCCGGTAATGCCGTAGGCCAGCGGATGGAGATGCGTTTTGCCGGTAATCACTGTGCCGGCTGCACGAAGCTGCTCCACGAGCCAGGAATCGCGCGCAGCATCGCCGTGGAGATCGCGATAGAAATGCACTCCGCAACTGGTGGGTGCGCCGCCCAAATCAAAGCAGTCTTTCACGGAGACAGGCAGGCCCCAGAGCGCGGCACGGCCATCGTCAAACGGGCCACCGGCGCCGTGTGGCATGGCTGCTGCGCGATCCGCTTCGGCGCGGGTCCAGGTTGCGTCTTGCCACAGATAGGTGTTGCGGCCGGGATTCCGGTTGGCGCGAGAAAGAGCCTGATTCGCTAAATCCGAGGGCTGCACAGTTCCATTTGCTAGTGCGGCGCGAAGTCCCCGGATGGTCCACGAAGCAGCGGTCATACAAACGATTGTATGGGGTAATCCGAAGGCAGTCACGGCGAATTCTTGTAGCGCGCGACCGGCGTTCGTCATGTTAAGTTCGAGTATGGGAGTTGCCTCGAGCGCCGCGCGTCGCATAGCCGAAAAGCGGCCAGAGTCGCATGCCCACGCTCCTGACATTGGCCATCACCGAGCCGCGGATCTGGAGCGGATGACAGCGCTGGCAGCCTTCACGGCGCGATCGTTGCGAACCGCGAGCCCGCGGCCGTTCGGTGCTTCCATCGTTCACACGAAATCAGGAAACTTGCTACTGCGCGCGTTGAATGCTGTCCGGCAGGAATTCGATCCAAGCGCCCACGCCGAGGTGCGCGCCATTCGCAAGGCTACCAAACGCCTGAAGCAGATTTCGCTCACGGGATACACACTCTATACAACATGCGAGCCGTGCCCCATGTGCATGAGCGCGGCGATTTGGGCAGGACTCGATCGCGTTGTCTACGGCGCGACAATTGAAGACGCTAACCGGCACTGCAACCAGATTCAGATTCCGGCTCGAGAAGTGGCCGCCCGCAGCGACATGCAGTGCATTGTGGACGGCCCGGTGCTGCGTGACGAGTGTTATGCTCTTTTTACTCATCCCCACATGCTGCGGGCGTTTCACCTTTGGCAAACCCGCAAGCGAAGCTGATTTGAGAGGTCGTCCCGGTGCACGAAGGACTTGCAGCAGGTTTGCGTGAGCTTGTCGCCGATCCGGCCCGCGTGTTGACGGCGCCGGCGGTGCTTGACCGGCTGTCGCACGACTTTTATTGGTACTCGCCGGTGCTCAAGGCNNGGGAATTACGGACAGTGCGTGCCGCTCGAAGGCGGTATCGTCCTGGATCTTTCGCTGATGGACAGGCTCGAAGAGATTACCGCTGACGGTGTGGCCGTTTGCCAGCCCGGCCTGCGACTGGGCTCGTTGGAAACGGAAGCACGCAAACAGGGGTGGGAACTGCGCATGTACCCGTCGACACTGGTGAAGGCGTCGGTTGGCGGATTTCTTGCGGGTGGTTCGGGCGGCATCGGTTCGGTTACGCATGGCGGGCTGAGAGATTTCGATACGGTACGGGCTTTTGAAGTTGCGACCATGGAAGAGGAACCGCGTGTGGTGCTGCACGAGGGCGCGGCCGTGCATGAGATTCTGCATGCATGGGGCACCAACGGAGTGCTCACGCGCATTTGGTTTGCGCTGGCCCCGGCGGTGCAGTGGACGCAACTGACCGCAGCCTTCGAGACCTTTGAGCAGGCATTTCACTTTACGCAAAGCATTGCAGTGGATGCGGCGTGGACCAAGCGGCTGGCTACAGTATTCGAGTGGCCCATCCCTTCGTTCTTCACGCCGGTGAAGCAGGTGGTGCGAGCCGGCAAGGCACTGGCGCTCATCATGATTTCGACGGAACAGGTCGGAGCTTTGAGTGCGGCCGTGGGGCTGGCCGGAGGCGAGGTCACATTTCGCGGCACCTACGATGGGCCGCGCACGCAGCCTCTGCTCAGCGACTACACGTGGAATCACACTACGCTATGGGCCATGAAAGCCGATTCAGCTTATACGTATCTGCAATGCGGATTTTCGCCGACCGAATGCGACGACCAATTTCGGCAGTTGCGCGAGCGTTATGGCGACGAGATTCTATTTCATATCGAATTCATGAAGAACGGCGATGGAGTGGTCATTCCCGGAGCGATCCCTGTTGTGCGCTTCACTACCGAGGAACAATTGAACGAGATGATTGCGTATTGCCGTTCAATTGGAGTCTTTGTTGCAAATCCTCATGTGAATTATCTGGAAGACAGCGGACGCTTTCGCGCGGACAACATTCAACTGCGGGCAAAACAAAGGTACGATCCGCGGGGGTTGTTGAACCCGGGCAAAATGATCAGCTTTCACAAGGAGGCGGTGACTCGATGAAGACGTGGATTCCCGACGCGCGCAACTTTGCCTATCTGACGTGGAAGCAGGTGGAAGCGTTGCCGCGCGAGTCGACACTGCTGGTGCTGCCCACGGCAGCGATTGAGCAGCACGGGCATCATTTGCCGCTGGCGACCGATACGCTGATCAACAATCTGTTGCTTGGCAAGGCGCTGGAACTGATTCCGCAAGAGCTATCGATTTATGCGCTGCCGCCTTTGTGCTACGGGAAGAGCAACGAGCATGTGGGATTTCCTGGGACGCTCTCGGTGAGCGCGCAGACATTTATGGCAGTGGTGCATGACCTGGGCGCGAGCATTGCAGAGAGCGGGTTCCGGAAGGTGGTTCTCTACAACACGCATGGCGGGAACACATCGCTGGTGGATGTCTTGGCGCGGGACTTGCGGGCGGAGTTTGGACTGCGGACATTCTCGCTGTTCGGGTCCGCAGGCGCTACCTTTGAGGGCGTGAGCGCGCAGGAACGCACTTATGGATTTCATGCAGGTGAAATCGAGACCGCATATTTATTGCATGCAACACCGGAGTTGGTACATCCGAACGAGTACACGACAAATTACATTGCACGTGTGGATCAGCCGGAATTGCTGAAGCCGGAAGGTTCGTCGGCAAACTTCGCATGGCTCACAAAGGATATTGCGTCCAGCGGCGTGATGGGCGATCCATCGCGGGCAACAGCGGAGAATGGCGAGCGGTGGTCGAACGAAGCAG
>PMWR01000601.1 GCA_003166055.1 Acidobacteriaceae bacterium | reverse complement strand
TACAACCCTTCGGTTAACAGCCCGTCTGTAAGGCCCAGCGCGCTTGTGTTTTCAATGACTTAAGCGGAGCGGAAATGCCGATTTGGAGCCCCTTCGGCGCTCAATGCGGTGAAGTTTGCGGTGAAGTTTTGGGCGCGTGATTCGTGAGATTAGTCTGTGAAAAACCATCCTCACCAATGAGATGACCTGACGATTCCGGATCAAGCAAGCATTACAGTAAGTCGACCTCGCATTTTCTCTTTGCGGCCTTCGAAGTACGCCGCGAACTCCTGGGGAGATGAAGGCAATGAAACCAGGTCATGCCGTTCGGCCGCTGCCTTGCGGTCAGCCGGATTGGGATACTCCTCTTTCATCCATTCCGACGGCAACGTGTCGTTCTTAGAGTTGTTGAGCGACCCCTCAAGCAGCATCAAGTTGGGCAGGCGATCACGGCATTCAACGCATTCTTGGGCATAAGCAGAATCGCAGCCCGCCCTCTCTAAACGCTTTTGCTGCAGAGCGCTCCTTGGGTAAAAATGGTCGATATGATGAAGTTGGCTGGTGTCGATAAATGGATACAACAGGGAAAGCAGCGGGAACAGACGCCGGTCGCCATACTCCATGTCTAGGAGGTCGGAGATTTCTTCGGCGCTGAAGATGAGGCTCTTGCCTTTGGCCGCCATCTCCTTTTCAAGTTGTTCGATGGGGAAAGTCTGATGGTTAGCACGGATCACATCACGCAGAGCGGTGAGCAAGGTGTCAAGACCACTTCCCCAAATCCCGGACGATTTTAGAAGTGAACGGATGAGCCAACGCCGTATCTGATCTCGTTCCGACTTGCTCGCCGGGGAAGAGAGCCAGCTGTGTGGCGGATTTCGCTTGAAGACGTAATAAGCGATGGGGAGCAGTGCGCTATCCGCCCGCAGCGTGTGCTCGTTGAACCCGAAGGAGGCGACAAGCTTGACTGTCGTTGAGCATGCATCTCGCACCTTTGGCCATATCGCTTCAAGAGCATTCATGTTTGCGCGATTGAAGTTTTCAACTTTGAAGCCGACACTTGCGGTGTCAGCGAGCATCAATCCCGCTTTCAGTACAAAGTCCTTGGAGAGATTGAAACCAGCGCCAATCTTGTTCAGCTGATCTACAAGAGCGTGGATCTCTTGCCTTGCGTCGAGGCTCGACCACTGCGCTACGGCAATACTCAATAGTAGATCCGAGTAAGAGAGGACGGTTCCGCCCGAATTCATTCGAATGAATATCCGAAGAACGCGGTCCAATTCCTGGCTCTTCTCCGTGTAAAACGTCATTGTGGGAGCGCTGTGAACAACCTCATACAACCTATGAAGAGTGTTGCTGGCGCGCGTGAACAGCTCCGTGTCGCTCCCAAGTCCCCGCTGACTGAAGACTGTAAAGAGCCATTGGAGAACTTGTGCGATGTTCGAGACCGCCATGATGTGACTGACGGGATACCAGAGAGCATCGCCGTCGGCTTTGGCCTTGTCGGGGTCTTTGAACTGGAAGCTGTACGCCTCTCCTTCCTCATCCTCTCCTTTCAACGCAAGCAGATTCAGATGAAGTATCTTCTTTGGAAAAGCATTGGGATTTGTGCGCCATTTTCCGGGCTCCTTAATCGCCATTGAGCCACGCAGGCCGATATTCAGCGCGGTGAGCCGTTGTTGACCGTCAAGTACGGCTGTCAGCTCCCGGTTAGGCAGGGCGCCTAACTCTGGACAGTGGGGCGCATCGCGTTCGTGGTAGTTCTGAACGAAACCATAAAACTTGAATAGAGCGCTCTTCTCCGGTTCAACCCTCCAAAACAAGAAGGTACCGAAAGGGTAGCCTTGCATCACGCTGTCAAATAGACGGCTGATCTGCTCCGGGTCCCACACGAATTCCCGCTGGATTGCGGGAAGAACGTAAAGATTCTTGCTCACTGACTCCAAGGCTTCCCTAATTGTCAGACCTGACTGGTACATGGCTCCCCCGATCCCATCATCTAAATCCCTTGTCTCTCACTATCGAAGTTCATTTGGCTGCCCGAATTCGACATCCTTCGGGTCAGCACCTAGAGGAATTGCTCGCGCTGCTCGCAGCCCAACACTCCAGCGCGTTTCATTCACGAAATCAACAGCTCTACTCAAATTGCCTAACGAGACTCGTGAAGGTCCGGCTAATCTCGATTGCATCATGAGGAAGCAGAGCATACTTCCAAGGCAGATCGCTCACAGTTGACGCCCGCTCGCACCATTGAATCGCAGCCTTAGCCTTTTTCTGAACAGTGGAGGTCTCCACGTCGATTGCTCGTTTGATCTCGCATAGGTACCGCCCACTTTTCGTCTCAACGATGAAATCGGGGTTGTAGTTGTCTTCTTCGGCGTACTGGATTTTCAGTATGTCCTTTGGCGGCTTCAGCCACTTGATGACATCTGCATCATCTTCCAGGATGGTGGCAAATCGCCGTTCCGTATCCGAGTCAAACTTCTGCGCGGGATAAAGGCATTTCTTGAAACCGCCGAAAACCATACCTCGAATTAGAAGCTTCTCTTCGGCCGGTTGGCGGAAGTCCCTCGCGGTCGTGCCAAGCTCCAACTCCGCGCTGCTTGAGCTGAGTCGCTGAAATCCCTTCGAAACTGAGACCAGGTATTCAGTCGCCTTCTCGATGTAGTGCTGGTTCATCTGCGTGTGGAC
>PMWR01000592.1 GCA_003166055.1 Acidobacteriaceae bacterium | reverse complement strand
GCGAAGGGTGGGAGGCCACAACGTTCGACCATCCCACTCTCAACCCATCAACAAAGGCGGGTGCCCCATCCTTCGCCTTTTTTCTGGCGAAGGGTGGGAGGCCACAACACTAGAGAGTCCACTCTCAACCCTCCAACAAACCAGGTTGGGAAGCCACCAGTCCCATGCGAAAGCCTGCTAGCTTCAGTCCCCGGCCCCAGCGGGCTCCAGGGCCGGTACTCTCCGCAGCACCACGGTCAGCAGCCACGTCAGCAGCAAAACAGCGGGAACGGCAATCAACAGCCAGGCCAGCAATGCATGGCCGAAGATACCCGTCAACTGGGTGACCAGGTCGACAGGCGAAGTGTGCAGCAGAGCCTTAATCTGCGCAGCATGAATCGGTCCGGCGTCAAACAGCCATCCGCCCAGCCGGACGAATGGCACAATCAGCAGCAATTGCAGCGGCATGGCCGCGTAGTTTGCTACCTCGATGGCGGGAAGGTTCAGCCGCAGCGCCAGCGCCAGCCCAGCGCAGACCAGCGTCGGGATGCCCACCACCGGAACGCAGCCGATGGCAAATCCCAGCGCAAGTGTGAGGGCCAGGCGCCGCGGCGAAATGCCCTGCCGCAGCCGGTCGGCCACCCACCGCTTCATTGCCTCCAGGGATTTCCTCACCATTGCCCTCGCCGCACTTCGATAGTGCCTTCAATCTAGAGATTTAGATGCTGCAAATTGATCTTTGTGAGCTGAAACTTCCCGAAAAGGAACCAGAATTGTCAGTAGAAAATTGCAGATTGTGATGGATCGGCCATTTGCGGTATCCGAACGCTGCTCTCAGCTTGGCAGTTGCAGTTCGGAGATTCCGGAGGGAGCAGGGCGTTTTAACCCCCTGAAAGAGAGCAGACTAACGCGGCCTTTAGGCCCGGACATTTGCCGGTCCTCCTGCGTGAGCCAAATACTACCGTAGTACTAAGCCGAAAATCCGCGCTTGCGCATTTCGGTCAATACCCGCTCCACCTTCCAGTCCAGCGCTCCCGCTCCATCCACCACCAGGTCGGCGTTGGCGGCGGAGGGCCGCACGATGGCCAGGCTCGAAGGCCGAACCGTGGCGTCATATTGCCTGCGAACCGACTCCGGCGTGCGCCCGCGCTCTTCCACATCCCGTTTGATCCGGCGCTCCAGGCACAGTTCATCCGGCGTGTCGACGTAGACCCGCAACTGATAAAGGGGAAGCAACTCAGGATAGTGGAGCGCGAAAAGGCCCTCAACCAGCAGAATTGCGCCGGGGTGTACGGTCTCCGACGCGCCAGGAACGCGAATGTAAGTCGCAAAATCGTAGACCGGGCGCTCGATTCGCTCGCCACGCGCCAGCGCCTCCACATGGGCTGCCAGCAGAGGGCTCTCGATCAGCGCGGGGTCGTCGAAGTTTTGCTGCGCGCGCTCCGCCATGGGCAGATGGGAGAGATCGCGATAGTAATTGTCGAAATGGAAATGAACGCCGCCCAGCGTGCGCGCCAGCTCCGCGGCCAGCGTGGTTTTGCCGGAACCGGAGCACCCTGCGATGGCCATCACTACGGGTGGAAAGGGGAGACGTGCGGCAGCCTCATGGAATTGCTTCTCACTCATCTTGCCCGGCTCATCTTGATAGGCGCATCTGCGCTCGCTCATCCCTGTGGAAACAGCCTGGCCATCCTGGGCATCAGGCGCCCCAGCAGACTGGCCAGGCGATGCTCGACCTTGCGGCCCGTGTTGAAGACATCTTCATGGCTGAGCAGTGTTTCGCTCAGCCCCGCCGCAAGATTGGTGACGCATGAAATGCCCAGCACCTCAAGCCCCATGTGCCGAGCCACAATCGTCTCCGGCACCGTGGACATTCCCACCAGCGTCGCGCCCATCGTGCGGAAGGCGCGAATCTCCGCCGGCGTCTCGAAGCTGGGTCCGGAGACGCAGAGATAGATCCCTTCTCGCATCGGGAACCCTTCCTCCTCGGCGGCCTCGTGGGCCAGTGTCCGCAGCCGCTTCGAATAGGCCTCGGTCATATCGAAGAAGCGAAGCCCCGCGCCGGGCCGGTAGCCGAACCGCGGCTGATTTGGCCCCACCAGCGGGTTCCAGCCCATCATGTTGATGTGGTCGGCGAGCAGCACAAACTGGCCCACCCTGCAGCCCTCGGCAATGCCTCCCGCGGCGTTGGTCAGCACCACCGCGCGCAACCCCAGGGCGCCGAGCACGCGCATCGGGAAGGTTACCTGCTGCGGCTTGTAGCCCTCGTAATAATGCACGCGGCCCTGCATCACCACCACGGGAACACCGCCCAGAAGCCCCCCCACAATCCGTCCGGCATGTCCAATGACGGTCGATTGCGGAAAATGCGGAATGTCCTGGTACGGAACAGTCACCGGCTCAGCGACCGCATCGCCAACCGCGCCCAGCCCCGAGCCAAGGACGACGCCAATCCGCGGCGTGAGGGAGCCGAGACTCTCCTGCAGGAAGTCCGCGGCTTCGGTGACTTTATCGAAATACGTCATCTCTAAACCCTGCAATGTGCTTTTCGGAATTCTACAGGCACAGATCGGGCTCAGGAAGGAAAGAAAACAGCCGGCGAGACGTGAAATCGCTTGCTCAACTGCTCGATGTGCGACGCGTTCAACCTGCGCCGTCCCGAAAGCACCTCGGAGACAACACTCTCTCCACCCAGTTCCGCGGCAATATCGCGCTGCTTCAACCCGTGCTGCGAGAGCAGGAACCTCAGCACGTCCGCAGGCGAAGCATCGGGGAGCGCAAAGCGTTTCTCTTCGTAGCGCTCGATCAAAACGGTCAGCAGTTCGATAGCCTCCATCTGTGCGGGTGGCGGATGTGCTTCGGCGGTCAGGCGATACAGGGCCTTGGTATAAGCCTCAAGCTGCTGCTCGCTGCGGATCAGGTGCGGCGCGCCCCGTTCGATCATCTTGGCCGGGTTCGCTAAAAGCGTAGCCATTCTGCTCTCCTTCTCTCAGCTGCCGCATCATCTGGAATCGTCCTGCGGGGGAGAGTCGAACGAAAACATCCAGTCGGTTACCGGAATATAGGGGAAATCCTGACTCACCCCGTATGGGCATTTCCCAAGACCTCGCGCTGCATTGCCAAATTGCAGCCGATACCCCAAAGGCTCCGAAGGCTGATCGGAAACATGGATCGATGCAGACAGCGGGTCAATCCAATCTCCTCTTGTATCCGTCATCCAGATCACCAGGCCCTCAAGTCTTAGGTCACTTGGCGAGACTCTTGTCGCTGTGCATGGCTCTATTGCGTCCACGCTTTTGTAGTGGCCCCATCCGTCTTCACCCCCGAGCAGGCGGTCCAGCAAAGGNNAGCGGCGTCTCGAAATCGACTTCGGAGCGAGCGGTCATTGAAGCGATTATCTCAAGTATGCTTCATAAAATGGAAGGCGGTGACCAAGCGACATGTGCCGCAACATCAAAATGCTTTTCAACTTCGATCCTCCCGTGACGAACGAGGAGATTCGCGCCGCCTCGCTCCAGTTCGTGCGCAAGGTGAGCGGCTTCAACAAGCCCTCCAAGTCCAACGAAGCGCCGTTTCTAAAGGCCGTGGATGAAATCGCCGCCGTCTCAGCCCGCCTGCTCAGTTCCCTTGAAACCAATGCGCCGACGAGAACCCGCGAAGAAGAAGCAGCCAAGGCGAAGGCGCGCAATGCAATGCGGTTCGCGACAAGGGATTAGGGACCAAGGGACCAGGGACTAAGGGATTGAGGGACACGCAATGAAAGAGCTTTTCGATTGGCTGTTTGGATTGGGACTGGGGTGCAACGCGCTCTTGTTTGTCCCGCAGGTGCTGGCGGTGTGGCGCAAGAAGACCGACGAGGGCATTTCGCTGATCACCTTCGGCGGCTTCAGCATCCTCCAGGCCGTCGGCATCGTGCATGGCGTGAACCACCACGACTGGTCGCTGATCCTCGGCATGGCCGCCAGCCTGCTTACCTGCGGCTCCGTAACAGCGCTGACAATGCTCTACAGAGTCAGACGCACACGGACTCAAAGGCCGGCGGGTTGAGGGTTGGCCATTCGTGTTGCGCGCCTACTTGGAGATAAACCTGGCCAATGCAAGTCCACCGATTGCGTCCTGGATGAAGTGGGCAGCCATGCCCGGTCGCAGGCTCTTGCGCCACCACGCAAGCGTGCCGAACAAGCATCCATATACTGCAATCACAATCACCATTCCTGGCCCCTGGTAAGAGTGGGCGATGCCGAAGACGATGCCTTGCAGCGCAATTCCGGCCGCGGCGCTCCCGGTCCACGCGGTGAACTGGCGTTGCATGTAGCCGCGAAAGATCATCTCTTCGCAGATGCCGGCGGTCATAGCCAGAAAAAGATAGACCGCGACCTCCAATCCGGTATGAGGAAGCAGGTTCTGGAGCACCTTGTTCACGTCGGAATGAATGAAATGCCCCGTAACCGCGGTAACAATGCCAAGCACGACCTGCGCAACCAGCAGGTAGGCGATGGCGATGCCCAGGTCGCGGAGCACGGAGCGACCTGTCGGCGTAAACGCTCCCGCCAGTGTGCGCAGCGATGCGCCGCCAAATCGTGCGCCCCAGGCAATGAAGGCCACCATCAACCATTCGAAAGCCATCGTCAGCAAGTAACCATGCACCCTGTGGTTTCCTTGCGCGGCAGGGTTTTGAGCGCGTATATGCAGGGTGAGCAAAGCGAATGCTGTCAGGAACAGCAAAAGGACGGCCGTGTGCCAGGCGGGTGCAATGGCGTTCGATTCAGGGCGGGGTTCATACGCCGCAGTAAGGGTCTTGTCTTCAGGCATAATTGTCCCTTTCCGGGGTTATGCAATTCATCTACGGAAATCGTGAGCAAAAAGTTGCAGGAAGCCATCGGCATCGTGCACGGCGTGAATCACCAGGACTGGTCGCTGATCCTCGGCATGGCCGCAAGCCTACTGACCTGCGGTTCGGTGACGGCCCTGACGGTGTTTTACCGGGTCAGGAGGCTACGCCGCAGTGCCTGCTAAGAAGTGTTGTCACTTGAGACGAGGATCAAATGCGAAAGGAACGGAGGGAAGGAACTTGATCCTGCGAAAGGCCGGGTGTGCAGGATTGATGACGAAGTTTCGTTCTCTTGGGATGACGCAGGATGGGACTGAAAGGAGTGCGGACTTTCTGGACTGCACCCACAACTCACCAAGATCCTGTGTTTCGGAAATCATGACATTGGCGTCCCAGCCGGGTGGCAGGCTCTTTGTTTCCCAGCGTATGAAAGCAATGTTCTCCGGTAGGCGTATTTCGGTGAGGATGAAATCTCTTGGTATGGCGCTATAGTGGACGAGAACTTCGAGGGCTGCGAGCGAAACTGTCTGCGAGGCGTAAATGGCTGGAGTACCAACCCGGTTCCATCTGCCGCCGAATTTGGCTGCACCCGCTCCGCTGTTTGCTGGAAATTTTGCGGAAGAGAGTCGAAAGAGGGAGATCACAAAACGCCGTGTTCGAGGCGTCCGAGAACAGAGAGGACTGCCTCACGGCCCTTGGCATTGTGGAGCAACGAGATTGGAGTTGCGTAGTCAAGATCGCGGACGGGCGTGCCCAGCCAGCGCATTGCGGAAGGCCGATCACCCAGAACCTCAGTGGCACGCCGCATGACTTCAGTCTCCGCACGTTGATTCGAAGTTGCGCGGGGCGCGGCGTGCCGCTGCCGGGGCGGGTGGCTCTCTGCGGATTGTTGCCGTTCCGTTGTCGTTGCCATCGGCTTCCCTCGATTCACAGCGTACCAATTCCTAAAATCATTGTACTCGCAGTCTCAATCGATCTGGTGCCTGCGGCGAATGCGCAGAGCTGCTGCAGAACAAATGGGTTTTGCGCGTTTGTTCATGTACGCCTCACCCCAGAAACATCCCCGCAATCGAAGCCGAAATCAAGTTAGCCATCGTGCCGGCCAGCATAGCTCGCACCCCTAACCTGGCNNAAGTCATTCCGCCGCTCGGGCACTAATGCCCCAATCCCGCCGATCTGCATCCCGATTGAACCTAAGTTAGCGAACCCGCACAACGCAAAAGTTGCAATCGTGAACGACCGCGGCGCAAGCGTGGCCTTCTCCGCCCCCAGCGCAATATAGGCGATGACCTCATTCAGCGCCATGCGCGTGCCCAGCAGGTTGCCGATCGCCATGCAATCGTGCCACGGCACGCCGATCAGCCACGCAACAGGCGCGAAGAGGTAGCCAAGGATTTGTCCCAGCGAGCCTGGAACCCATGGAATGCCGCCGTGGATCCAGGTGAGCAGCATGTCGAGCAGCGCCACCAGCGCCAAAAAGCTGATCAGCATGATGGCCACGTTCATGGCCAGCTTGCCGCCGTCGATGGTGCCGCGCGCAATCGCTCCAATCAGGTTTTCTTCTTTATGCAGTTCGTCCCTGGGGATGACGACTCTGCCCTCTGTGGCGGGCACTTCGGTCTCCGGCACCAGCATCTTTGCAACCAGAATGGTTCCCGGCGAAGTCATGATGACCGCCGAAAGCAGATGCCGCGCTTCAACGCCCTGCGAAATGTACATCGCCATGATGCCGCCCGAGACGTGGGCCATGCCGCTGGTCATAATGACCATCAGCTCCGAACGCGTGGCCTTCGATAGAAACGGCCGAATCGTCAGCGGCGCCTCGGTCTGGCCCATGAAGATCGATGCCGCCACATTCATGCTTTCCGCGCCTGAGATGCGCATGGTCTTCAGCATCACCCAGGCCATGCCGCGAATGATGATCTGCATCAAGCCNNGCAAAGAACGCGGAGATGAAGATGATGGTCGGCAGCACCTGAAACGCGAAAATCGCTCCCGAACTTGGTGCGATGAGCTTGCCGAATGCACCGGAGTTGGGAAGCCCAAGCTGGCCGAACAGGATCTGCGTTCCCGCGAAGGTGGCGGAAAGCATGTTATTGACCACGCCGCCGGCCCAGGCCATGGCGCGCTGCCCGTAGTCGAAGCGCAGCACCAGGAAGGCGAAGCAAAACTGCAGGCCGAGACCCCACGCAACCGTGCGCCAGCGAATGTGTCTGCGGTTGGTCGAGCCCAGCCACGCCGCCAGCAACACGGCCAGAATACCCAGGATTCCCGTGAATCGATCCAAGAAGATGCTCCTTGAAAGCAGTGGTCAGTGTTCAGTTTTCAGTGATCAGTCGCGCGCACCGCATTCTGACAACTGACAACTGACAACTTACAACTGACAACTGTTTACTGTTTCAACTACCTTATAGCATCGCCCAGATCGGCGGGAAAATCGTTCCGCGGTTTATAGTGGTTGAGTCTCAGGAGAAAGCGATGGACAAGGCGCCAATTCATGCATTCATGGCGCGAATTCGCTATGGAGTCGTATCCAGCCTTTCGAGAGACGGCGTTCCGCAGTCGGCGCTGGTGGGCATCGCGACCACCCCGGAACTGGAGATCGTTTTCGACGCCAAGGCATCGTCGCGAAAATATGCAAATCTCGTGGAGCGTCCGTCCTGCTCGTTCGTTGTGGGTTGGGAGGGCGAGCAGACGGTTCAGTTCGAAGGAGTCGCCTTTCTCCCGTCGGGCGATGACCTGAAGCGCTATCTCAAGACCTACTTTGCACTGTGGCCGGGCGCTGAGGCGCGGATCAACACGCCCGGCGTCGTCTACTTCGCTGTGCGGCCCACCTGGATTCGCTATAGCGACTTCGACCAGCGTCCGCCGCTGATTAAAGAGATCGCGTTTTGAGATACGCCTCCGCGGATTCGCGCGTGAAGATGCGGCTGACCATCGGAACAGCCTGCGGCGGCGTCATGCAGAGTGTGATGGCTTCCCTCAGAAGAGCGGCGGGTTCGGCCAGCATCCCAGGCGTAGTCGCGTACAGCGTGGCAATAGTCTGGCCGCGCTCGACAGATGCCCCGCGCCGCGCGTGAAACAGAATTCCCGCGTGAGGATCGACCGGCTCTCCGGCCTTCTCGCGGCCCGCACCCAGCCGCTGCACGGCCCAGCCGATCTTCGTCGTGTCCATCGTCGAGACGTAGCCGCTCTCCCACGCTTCAAGCACTTGCGTTGCACCCGGCTTGTGAAAGTGCGGATCGTCGAATACGCTTGTGTCGCCGCCCTGCGCTTCGATCATCTTGAAGAAAACGGCCAGCGCCGATCCGTCTTCGAGCGCCGCCTCGGCAAACTGGCGGCCAACCTCCGCGCTTGGCGCCGCGCCGCCCAGGTAAATCATCCAACCGGCAAGGATGAGCGAAAGCTCGCGCAGGTCTTCACTTTCCGTGGGCCGCTTGCCGCGCAGCAGTTCCACGGCCTCGACCAGCTCGATCCAGTTGCCCGCCGCCTGTCCCAGCGGCTGGTCCATGTCCGTGAGCAGCGCAACNNGACTGGTCGTATTGGCGCAAAAAGGCGCCGGAGCCGGTCTTCACATCCAGCACCAGCGCATCCAGTCCCGCCGCAAGTTTCTTGCTGAGGATGGAAGCGCCGATCAGTCCCGGGTTTTCGACCGTGCCGGTGCGATCCCGCAACGCATAAAGTACACGGTCCGCGGGTACCAGTGACGGCGTCTGGCTCACGATCGATGCGCCGCAATTCATTAGAACTGTCTCGAATTCAGACAGTGTCAGCGCAGTCCGGTAGCCGGGAATCGCTTCCAGTTTGTCCAGCGTTCCGCCGGTGTGTCCCAGCGCCCTGCCGCTGATCATCGGCACGGCCAGCCCGCACGCCGCCGCGATGGGAGCAACCAGAAAGCTGGTCTTGTCTCCGACTCCGCCGGTGGAGTGCTTGTCCACCGCGACCTTGCCCAACCTTGCCGGCGAGAATTTTTCCCCCGAGTCGCGCATGGCAATAGTTAGGGAACGCGTTTCCTTGAGGGTGAGCCCACGAATCCACGAGGCCATCAACCAGGCCGAAAGCTGCTCCAGCGGAATCGATCCATCCGCCGCGCCGGCAACCAGGAAACCGATCTCGCGCGCGTTTAAGGTACCGCCATCGCGTTTCTTCCGAATCAGGTCGACGGTGTGCAGCGGTGGTGGCATGGCGGAATCTAACCTCAGTTTCTGGACTGATGAGATTATCTCAAGCGAGGCGG
>PMWR01000545.1 GCA_003166055.1 Acidobacteriaceae bacterium | reverse complement strand
TTCACGAATAATCCAGGCTAGGGACTAGGGAATAGACCTTCTCGGCTCGTTACTCGTGAGTGGCGGGATCGATCAGGGTTAGACCGGTCTCCGGGTCGAGGCGTTTGTGCATCGCATTCGGCTCAACAGTGACCATAACTTCCAGCGTCGGATTTACCCATGCCTCAATGACGTGGCCGCCGCGCGTGGAGCCGTCGGGAAATCCCACGACCATGTGGGTGTGTACGACGGGCTTGCCGTTGTAGAGCGCAATGTCGCCGATCATGGAAACTACTTCGACCTGCGTATCGATGGAGTTCTGTTTATACATTTTGCGTGTGGGGCTGAACCATGCAAGCTTCGCGCTTGAGAGCGCGCCGATGGCGGTGAAGCGGGCCGCGGTGATGTTGTATTGGCGCGCGAAATCGGAGAGGCCGGAGAACGCTTCATCGCCCTTGCTGAAGATGACGGCGTAGGTTCTCTGGCCACCGTTGACGCTGAGCAATTGCACCTTCATGCCGGGCGCGAGGCCGGTGGGGATGGGATGCGACGGGGCGAGCCATACGTCTGGTTCGGGCTGTGGTTGGCTGGGCTGAAGTGGTACGGATTGGGCTGCGGCGCCCGCTGCCAGCGTGATTGCGAGAAACGCTGCCGTTCGATTCCTTCCGTTCATGGGTGTCTCCCTTGGTGAAACCGCGCACTGCGCTGATCGGGCCTACGAGCATTTAGATGGCGTGACGAGGACGAACGATGCCGTTCCACCGTTTCATATTGTTTTCAAGACAGCGTTGAGTCTTTGCACAGGCCGAAGGCGAAGAGAAGCCACGCGCTTCAACGCCACCAATTCGAGCGCAACTCATTCCCGGGGACAACTTCGGACGGAATACCGGGGGGTGGAGACCAGATGCTGAGGTCTTTGACGGCAAAGACACGTTCAATTGGCTGGGTCCAACTGTGGAACGCGAGGTCAAACAGCCCCCAGTGGATGGGCATCAGAAGGCCGTGGCCGCCGAGCGCACGAAAACTGCGCACGGCTCCATCGGGGCCCATGTGGACGTCGGGCCAAAGAGGGTCGGAAGCGCCAATTTCAAGCAAGGAGAGATCGAAGGGGCCAAACTCTTTGCCGATCTCAGTGAAGCCGTTCCATTCTCCCGAGTCGGCGCCGTAGTAGACGCGGTGATGCGGACCGATGAGAGCGAACGATGCCCACAGGGTCTCGAAGCGGTTGAAGAGGCTGCGGCCAGAGAAATGGCGGGCGGGCAGGGCCGTGATTGTGACTGCGCCGATGGTGATGTTGCCGGTCCAGTCGAGGGCAGTGATGCGTGCGGGTTCGACACCAAGACCTTGCAGAATCTTCTCGACACCGAGCGCGGTGATCCAGCGAGCGTTCTGAAGCTGCGGCAATGCAACCAGGCTGCGGACGGTGTCCGCGCCGAGATGGTCGTAGTGATCGTGCGAGATGAGAACTGCATCGATGGGCGGCAGATCCTCAAGTGCAATCGGCGGGGCGAAGAAACGCTTTGGGCCGGCCCACTTTACCGGGCCCGCGCGTTGTTCCCATACCGGATCGATGAGCAGGCGGATTCCGTCGATTTCGATCAGCGAGGTAGAGTGTCCCATCCAGGTGATTCTCAGGCCGGAGCGAGGGGCGGTGGTAAAGATCTTCGGGTCGGTGTGGAACGGGCCGAGCGGGGATTTCGGAGATTGTGCCGCGCCTTTAAAGATAAAGCGGGGAGCTACTTTGATAATGACCGAGAACCCGCCTGTGCTGGTTGGCACCGGGTTCACGAAGTGCTTTCCGAGCTTTGTGGCCGGTGTGAAGGGCATCTCCATTGGATGGCAACGCCTGCATGGGGATTCCGGAAAACGAATCTGGAAGAATTGTTGACGCTTTTATGGCTGGTTATTTGACTTTGGAGCCTCCTTCGGTCGATACTGCCGTTAATGCGGAACTCAACGAATCACGGAATTGCGGTCATGGCTATGTGTATGTGTCGGGCCGGCGGACCTGTCCGTGCGATTCTTGAGACGCGAATGCGCTAGACGCAACCGATCTTGAAAATCAGGCGGCCCGGGTCCTAAAAGGATTCGGGTCGTTTTGTTTCTTACGAACCAGTTTTATCGCCGCCCATCCTAGCGACAAAAACAAGAACGTCGTGCCCAGAGGGCGCCCAGGTGGGGCACCCACAGTTTTCTGCTTTCCCACCCTTGCGAAAGACCACCCCACGGACGAGGACCTGTCCGCGGGGACCCCGGTAAATCGCAAGGATGGGGCACCCGCTTTCCAGTGCTATTCAGTGATTTTTGAAAACGAAGTTGAAGGAGAGAACCTCATGTCAGAGCCGAAGCAGCATCACTTTGCTACCAACGCCGTACACGCNNGCGGGGCGGCTGTTCGGTTTGAAGGAGTTCGGCAACATCTACACGCGCATCATGAATCCGACCACCGACGTGCTTGAGAAGCGTGTGGCGGCTCTGGAAGGCGGAGCGGCGGGGCTGGCGACAGCTTCCGGCCAGGCGGCGGAGACGCTGACGCTGACCACGCTGGCTTCGGCGGGGGACGAGATTGTTTCGACGACCTCGCTCTACGGCGGCACGTACAACCTGTTCCACTACACGTTTCCGCGGCTCGGCATCACGGTGCGGTTTGTGGATGCGGACGACTTTGCCGGGTTGCGCGCCGCGATCAACGACAAGACGCGGGCTATCTATACTGAGTCGCTGGGAAATCCCAAGCTGGACGTGGTGGACATTGAGAGGATTGCCGCGATTGCGCATGAGCACAAGCTGCCGCTGGTGATCGACAATACGTCGGCGTCGCCGGCGCTGGTGCGGCCCATCGAGTGGGGTGCGGACATTGTGGTGAATTCAGCCACCAAGTTTCTGGGTGGGCACGGGACCACGATCGGCGGCGTGATTGTGGATGCGGGCAAGTTTGACTGGGCGGCTTCGGGGCGGTTCAAGGAATTCACCGAGCCGGACCCGTCGTATCACGGGCTCTCGTACACTGAGGCGTTCGGGCCGCTGGCGTTCATTTTGAAGGCGCGGGTGCAGGGGTTGCGCGATACGGGCGCGGCGCTTTCGCCGTTCAATTCGTTCCTGCTGCTGCAGGGGATTGAGACGCTGCATCTGCGCCTGGAGCGGCACTCAGAAAATGCGCTGGCCGTGGCTCGCTACCTGGAGCGCCACCCGGGGGTGGAGTGGGTGAATTATCCGGGCCTCGAGTCGAGCGCTTACTACGCACGGGCACAGAAGTATTTGCCCAACGGGCGCGGGGCGCTGGTGACTTTCGGGATCAAGGGCGGATATGAAGCGGGGAAGAAGCTGATCAATTCTCTGGAGCTGTTTTCGCTGGTGGCGAATATCGGCGACGCGAAGTCGCTGGTGATTCACCCGGCGTCGACGACGCATCAGCAGCTTTCAGTGGAGGAGCAGGCAACCACGGGGGTTACTCCCGAACTGGTGCGACTGAGCGTGGGGATTGAGGACATTCGCGATATCCTTGCCGATCTGGACCAGGCAATTGAGACGGCCAACGGGCACTCCTACCAGGGTGCAGCAGTAACCGCGGGTCTTGCTGCACAATGAGTGTGATGACCGAGTCACGGATCGAGACCGGCGCCGGACCTGCTGTGACGCAGATTCCGGCGCCCACGTACGAGGGCGACTTTGTGCTCAACGAGCACTTGTTGCTGGAGTGCGGACGGACGCTGGCCGGTCCCACGCTGCATTACGCAGTGTATGGGCGGCTGAATGCGGCGCGCGATAATGCGGTGCTGGTGTGCCACGCACTGTCAGGTTCGGCGCTGGTGGGGGCGTGGTGGCCGGAGCTGTTTGCGCTGGGCGGATTGCTCTCGCTGGAGCAGGATTGCGTGATCTGCGTGAACCTGCTGGGTTCATGCTACGGCTCGACGGGGCCGGGCTCGGTGGACCGGGAGACAGGCGAGGTCTATGGCCCGGATTTCCCGCTGATCTCGATCCGCGACAATGTGCGAGCGCAGGCGCGGCTGCTGGATTCACTGGGGATTCGGCGGCTGCGGCTGGTGCTGGGCGGGTCGATCGGCGGCATGCAGGCGCTGGACTGGTCGATCCTTAATCCCGAACGCGTGGAGCGGGCGCTGATTATCGGGGTAGCGCCGGTTCCGGCGATGGGACTGGCGCTGAACCACCTGCAGCGGCAGGCGATTGAGACCGACCCGGATTGGCAGGGCGGACGCTATTTGCCGCAGCGGCCTCCCCGGCGGGGGATGGCGCTGGCGCGGCAGATTGCCATGCTCAGCTACAAGTCGGCGGAGCTGTTCGAGGAGCGGTTTGGGCGCAACCCTAATCGCAACGGGGAGGATCCGTGGGGCTTGGACAACCAGGGCGGGGGCCTGATCGGCGGGCGGTTCGACATTGCGGGCTACCTGGACTACCAGGGAAAGCGTTTCATCGAGCGATTCGACGCCAATGCGTACCTGGCGATTCTGCGCACCATGGATACGTGGGACCCTCAGAGGGGCTATGTGTCGGCTACCGAGGCCTTCAGCCGCATCCGAGCCCGGCTGAGCTTCGTGGGCATCAGCTCTGACTGGCTGTTTCCGCCCGAGGCGGTGCGGCATTTTGCGCACACGATTCGCGCGGCCGGAGTGGATGCCGACTACCGGGAGATGACAACAGACCATGGCCACGACGCGTTCCTGGCCGAGCAGGTGGAACTGGTTCGGCTGCTGCAATAAATCAACCTGACCACTCCCGGGGCAAACGCGTAAAGACACGCTTAAACTCAAACCCGGCCTGGCCGGGAACAGTTTTTCCTGCTCCGGTGTCTAAGCCCTTATGCGGGGCCCGAATGCAAGAAGAGTTCGACGCAGGCGCGATGGGTTGCCGCAGGCGCTCAAGAACCATCCGGGCAACAAGCCGGACAACCAGGCGGATCGGTCGCATACAGCGATTCTTGAGGGTCTTGCATCCCATCATTGGGTGTCAGTGGAGTGCCGGTGGATTCCGCCGCGGGATGTTTTTCCCGTTGGGTTTCCGTTTTTCCCGCACAAGTTTGCTTGTCAGGGAGGGCACGGCTTTCTATAATCCATCCAACGCCTCAATGCTGGCCGTGGTATCGTTTACCCATCACCCGAGTACTGAACTGCCCAAGAGAATAGTTGGCCGTTTCGTGAGCAAGTGCATGGATATTGATCCCCATTTTTGCAACTCCCAGGAGCACTGAATGAAGAAGGTAGTCTTTGCGTCTTTGATGGTGTTGACGAGCATGAGCTTCGTTACCGTGCCATCGCTTCGAGCCCAGGATTTGACCATCCAGAACGCGGCCGAGTACAACGCCTATCAGAATGCAATCACGCAAACCGATCCGAAGGCCAAAGCCGCGGCGCTGGAAGATTTCTTGAAGACCTACCCGCAGACCATCGTGAAGAAGCCTGTTCTGGACATGCTGGTGGATACCTACCAGGGCCTGAATGATTTCGCGGATGAGCTGATCGTAACCAAAAAGTTGCTCCAGATCGATCCGAACAACGAGCAGGCCATCTTCCTGTCGGTGTACATCGAGAAGGGTAAGTGCGCCAAGACTTCGGACGCGCAGGCTTGCGACGATGCCGAGGTGGATGCGACGAGGGGGCTTACCGTAACCAAGCCGGCCGCTACATCAGACGCCGACTGGAAAAAAGCGACCGATACGGCTTATCCGCTGTTTCACTCGGCGATTGCACTGGACGATGCGCTGTCAAAGAAGGACTTCAAGGCTGCCGAGGATGAGTACAAGGCGGAGTTGATGCTCTATACGGATGACCAGTCCAAGTCGGCAGGATTGGCGGACACCTACCAACTGGCTGAGGCCTATGTTCAGCCGGGCGCAGGTCAGGACCTGGTGAAGGCAATCTATTTTTACGCGCGCACGTGGGACTTTGCGCCTCCCAGCTTCAAGGGTCCGATTGAGAAGAAGCTGGAATACTGGTACAAGAAGTACCACGGCAAGCTGGATGGGCTGGACGCCGTGAAGGCGAAGGCCGCGCTCACAACGTTCCCTCCGGCGGACTTTACGATTACGCCTGCGCCGACCCCGCAAGAACAGATCCATACCATGTTGACTGACCCGAGCACCAAACCTGAGTCGCTGGCCCTTTCTGACAAGGAGACCATTCTGGCTCTTGGCACGAAGGACGACGCAGACAAGATCTGGGCGGTGATGAAGGATAAGCCGACACCGGTTCCTGGAACTGTAATCGAGGCCACGGCTTCGGTGATTAAGGTTGCCGTGACCGATGATGCAAAGATGGCGAAGATTCCTGACTTCATCGTGAATCTGAAGACACCTCTCGCGGACAAGGAGATTCCAGCGCCAGGCACTGAATTAGGTCTGCAGTCCAAAGGCCAGGCAGAGCTGGATGGAACCTACGACTCCTACACCCAGGTCCCTGCCAGCGCAGGCACTCCTGCAACGGCCACTGCGCCGGCAACCGCGGCCACAGAGGCCTCCGCACAGATTGTGCTTCGTGAGGGACTTCTGCAGCCGGAAAAGAAGAAGGCCGTCGCTCCGGCACGCAAGCCGGCGGCGGGACGCAGGCCTGCTGCTCACTAATCTGTGGGAATAAAAAGGGGATCGGAAAGGGCAGCCTGCAACGGGCTGCCCTTTTTCTCTATAGGTACGAACTCAACGAGATCTTAGTCAGCAGTCTGCAGGCTGACGCCCCGTATCTGCGCTTTTCCTTGGCGCGAGGGCCCGGAGCAATGCGCCGGTGCGAGCGAATAGCGAGCGATTGGCCCCACCGCAGGTGGTTATTCGCCGAGCATGATGCGCTGAATGGCGGAGGCTCGGCCCGTGTGGGGATCGCATGTGACAAGCGCGGCGCACATTTTGGGATTTCCCTTGGCAGCTTCAAACTTGCCTGGCATGCCGGTGAGAAACCGGTGCAGCACGAGTTCCTTTTCGACGCCAATGACGCTGTCGTAGGGCCCGCTCATGCCCACGTCGGTTTGATACGCCGTTCCGTTGGGAAGTATGCGCTGGTCGGCGGTGGGAACGTGGGTGTGGGTGCCGAGAACGGCGGTGACACGGCCATCGAGATGCCAGCCCATGGCGACTTTCTCGCTGGTGGCCTCGGCGTGAAAATCGACGACGATGACTTTGGCCTTGATGCCGGCCAGAATGTCGTTGGCGGCGTGGAAGGGATCGTTGGCGCCGCTCATGAAGACGCGACCCATCAGGTTGACGACGGCGTAGTCGACGCCCCCCTGGGTAGTGCCCTCAAAAACGCCGTAACCGGGCAGGCCGGGCGCGAGATTGGCCGGGCGCAGCACACGGCGGGCGCGGTCTTGACTGTCAGCGGGGACGGAGTTCAGGTAGTCGAGGATCTCGCGCTTGTCCCAGACGTGGTTGCCGGTGGTGAGCACGTCCGCGCCAAGCTCGAAGAGGTCTTCGGCAATCTGTGGAGTGACGCCGAAGCCGCCGGCGGCGTTCTCGGCGTTAATGATGGTGAGGTCGACGGAGTTGGCCTGGCGCACATGGCCGATGTGCTCGCGGACGATCTTGCGTCCCGCGCCGCCGAAGATGTCGCCGACGAACAAAAGGTTCATTGTGGTGGAAAGCTCCTCGAAAAGGGACTAAGGGACTAAGGGACTGAGGGACTAAGGGCTTTGTGCCTGCTTCGAACGAATCGACTTCATCAGCGCCCCAAGGAGCCGGCTCACGTCATTGCAGTGGGACTCGGTTGAATCAAGGTCCGGAAGTGCGCCGAATCCAAGCTTTTTGGCGATTACAATTTGCGTTTCGATCTCGGAACATGAACCTCGAGCGTGCCCCGGAAACTGAACATATTCTCCCTTTGTTGCGCGACCATACCCTTCTGCGATGTTACTCGCAATGGATACGGAAGCTCTGCGCATTTGGTTGGTGAGGCCAAAGCGTTCGGAATCCGGAAACTTTGAGGTGAACCGATAAACATCGACTGTCAATTCGATGGACCGCTGCCAAACTACGAGATCTTTGAACGATTGTCCCATTGATCAGGCCCTCAGTCCCTTAGTCCCTAAGCCCCTTGTCCCTGTTCTTTGTTTCTCATTAGCGGAAACAGGATTACATCGCGGATTGACTTTGATCCGGTTAGGAGCATGACGAGGCGGTCGACGCCGAGGCCTTCGCCGCCGGTGGGGGGCAGGCCGTAGGCGAGGGCGCGGACGTAGTCTTCGTCCATCTGGTGGGCTTCGTCGTCGCCNNTCGTCGGGCTTCTGCTTGGAGAGCGGGGAGACTGCGGTTGGGTAGTCGTAGATGATGGTCGGCTGGATGAGGTTTGGCTCGACCAGTTCCTCGAAAAGGCGATAGATCACCTTGCCAAGCGGTTCCCCTTTCGACTGGAGGTAATGAACCTCGTGGAGCACCTTGATTTCATTGGGATAGCCGAGATTCTCCAAATCAAACGGGCCTGTTGCCTCGCCGCCATCCTTTCCAATTCGTGAAAGGTTGTATGACGCGGTGTCAACCGCCGTTCCAAGGGAGCCGCTGTTTTCGAAATCTTCCATTGTGACCACAATTCCGGCTTTTTCTGGCCAGAACTTGATAATGGCTTCGCGCATTGTCAATCTCGTCCACTTGCCAAGATCAATCTCAACGCCATTGAACGTCGTCAGCGTGGTTCCGTTGACCTCTTGGGCAACGAATGCGAGCAGCTCCTCGGTTAGCGTCATCAGGTCCCAGTAGTTTGCATAGGCCTGGTAGAACTCGAGCAT
>PMWR01000019.1 GCA_003166055.1 Acidobacteriaceae bacterium | reverse complement strand
GACGAGCGCTACCTGCATCTCCACGGCAAAAAGCTGCGCCTGCCGCTCCAAACTCGAGAATCGCCACGAGAAATTCCCATCGTCCTCGACGAGTGGGTCAGCCGCGAGTTCGGCACCGGCGCGGTCAAGGTCACACCCGCGCACGATCCCAACGACTTCGCTCTCGGCGAGCGCCACCACCTGCCCGCCATCAACGTGATGGACGAGCGCGCCCACATCAACGCAGAGGGCGGCGCCTACGCCGGCCTCGATCGCTACGTCGCGCGCAAGCACATCGTCCACGATCTCGAAGAGCAGGGGCTTTTGGCCGCCGTCAAGGACTACACCAACAACGTGGGTCATTGCGAGCGTTGCAAGTCGGTTATTGAGCCACGCCTATCCACGCAGTGGTTCATCGCCGTCAACAAGCAGCCCAACACGGGCGGTGCATCGATGGCGAAGCTGGCCATTGCCGCCGTCATGCCTGGCGCAAACGGGCCCGATGCGAACGGCGATAAGGCCATCCGCATCACGCCGGAGATGCACGAGAAAGTCTATCTCGAGTGGATGACGAACCTCCACGACTGGTGTATCTCGCGCCAGCTCTGGTGGGGCCATCGCATTCCCGCGTGGCACTGCGCCGCGTGCCACAAGATCACGGTGCCCGAGCCCAACACAAAGGCTGACCCCACGGCCTGCGCGCATTGCGGGTCAGACAAGATCACGCAGGAGACCGACGTACTCGACACGTGGTTCTCCTCGGGGCTTCTGCCCGTCTCCATCTTCGGCTGGCCCAACATCAACGCCGAAAAGCTTGCCGATGCAGCCTTGAGCCGGGCGGATTTCGACGCGTTCTATCCGACAAGCCTGCTCGTCACCGGCTTCGACATTCTCTTTTTCTGGGTCGCNNATGGCCTCGCCCGGCACCGACATCGCTTTCAACGTGGCGCGCACCGAGGGCTATCGCGCCTTCGCTAACAAAATATGGAACGCCGCGCGTTTCATGTTCATGAACGTGGACAGGGCTGCGGAAGCGCGCATTCATGTTGAAGTGGGAAGCATTACCAGACCAACGGAAAGGATGAACGAGTGGCCAACTGAGGAGTTGTGGATTCTCTCGCGCCTTAACAGAGTTGTCCACGATGTGAATCTCGCATTTGAGAAATATCGATTCGACGATGCCGCGAACTTCGTCTATCAATTCTTCTGGGGAGAATTCTGCGATTGGTATCTCGAGTTCGCCAAATTGGGATTGGATTTTGACGATCCGACAAAACAGGAATCAACCGGAGCAGCGCTTTCGACGATGCTGTATGTCTTTGAGAGCTCCCTGCGCTTGCTATCGCCCTTCATGCCTTTTATTACGGAGGAACTGTGGCATGCGGCATACAACAATAGTCCCCCGGCGAAATCAATCGCTCTGACTAGATTCCCGACACACGCGAAGTATGACCAGTTCGCGCAGGTGACGCTCGACAGCGCGGAGATCGCGATGCAAATCCTGCAGCAGTCGATCACGGGGATAAGGTCTCGTCGCAAAGAGCTAGGGGTCGAAGAGAAGTCGCTGGTGAAGGCGAAGATCGCGGGGACATTGAACGCCCCTCCAATCCTCCGAAAGCACAGCCACATTATCGAGAAATTGAGCCGAGTCAGCGAACTTGAAGTCGTCTACTTCTCGGATCGCAATACCGGCGGCAAATACGAGATGCTCGCATGGCAAAGTGCAGGACCGGTCGACATCTTCGTCGAGTACGAGCGCACTGTCGACGTCGCCGCCGAACGCGAACGCCTGACAAGAGACGTCGCCAAATTCGAGAAGGTTATTGCTTCGTCTGACCGCCAGCTCAATAATTCAGGGTTTCTCGCCAAGGCTCCCGCGCATATTGTCGAGGGCTTGAAGAAACAGCGGGACGAAGCAAAGCGGCTGCTGGACAAGGCACGCGGCGACCTCGATGGACTGCCGGAGGGTTGACAACTGTTCGCTGTTCACTGTTCACTGACCACTGTTCACTGACGCCATGGAATTTAAAAGCCACCGCATCGACGTGTTACTGGAGCAGGCCCTGCTGGAGGACCAGGCTCCGCACGACGCGACTACCCATATCACCATCGATGCCAATTTCCTCGCCGCCGGCTCCATCATCGCGCGCGAAGAGCTGGTTGTGGCCGGCTTGGGCGCCATCCCGCGCTTCTTTGAGATCTACGCACGCCTCGACCAAAGCCCCGAGGCGCAAACTCGCTTCGAGGTCGTCAGCCATCCCGAAATCTTCGACGGCGTCCGTGTCCACCCCGGCCAGGTGCTCGCCGTCATTCGCCACAACGCGCGTGTCCTGCTCAGTTGCGAACGTGTCATTCTCAATCTGCTCCAGCACATGAGCGGCATCGCCACCCTGACGCGCCAATTCGCCGACGCGATTCAGGGCACGCACGCCCGCATCCTTGACACGCGCAAGACCCTACCAGGCCTTCGCGCCTTTGAGAAATACGCCGTGCTTTGCGGCGGCGGCACCAATCACCGTATCGATCTCGCCTCTGGCATCCTCATCAAGAACAATCACATCGCCCTCGGCGGCGGCATCGCAGCGGTCCTTTCCCGAGCCCTTGCTCGGCGCAGGCCTCCTCAACGCGTCCAGGTCGAGATCCGCACCGCGCAGGAGCTTGAAGACGCGCTCGCCCACGGCGCCGAAGCCATCCTCCTCGACCACATGTCGCCGGCCGAAGTCCGCCGCTCCGTCGAGCGCATTAAAGCCGTAACCGGCGGGGAGCCCGCCCGCTGGATTCCCACTGAAGCCTCTGGCGGCATCGTGCTCGATAGCGTCCGCGCCTACGCGGAGACCGGCGTCGACTTCATCAGCGTGGGCGCACTCACCCACTCGGCCCGCGCCGCCAACATCTCCATGACCATCGCCGCGGAGCCGGGCCAGGGCAGCCCACGAACAGGCCGAGCCTTTGAGGGGCACGGACTTTGATTTCGGCAATGAACTCAATGCGCAAATTCGCGCGGCCCGAAAACTGATGTTCGATCTCGCCGCCCTCGATGCCGATCTCGCCAGCACTCTCTTTGCCGGCAAGCTGCACTTTGCCAGCGTCACCAGCTCGACAAACGCCGATGCCATCGCCGCCGCGCGCGATGGTAGCCCGCATGGTTCGGTCTATTTCGCCGATGAGCAGTTGGCCGGGCGCGGTCGCGGCGATCACCGTTGGATCTCTGTCGCCGGCGAAGGGCTCTACGTCAGCGTTCTTCTCCGGCCGCAGATTCCCGCCTCGCGCCTGCCGTTTCTGCCGCTCGCCGCAGGCCTCGCCGCTGCCGAGGCAATTCGCGCCGTCTCCAGCCTCATCGTCGACCTGCGCTGGCCCAACGATCTCCTCATCGGTCCGCGCAAAACCGGCGGCATTCTTGCTGAGGCTACGACACAGTCCAATGGCCCACCCCACGAAGTAGTGCTCGGCATCGGCATCAACGTACACCAGCGCGCCTTTCCGCCTGGGCTCGCCACGCCCGCAACTTCGCTTGATCTGGAATCAGGCAAACGCCTCTCGCGCCAAACCCTCCTCGTCGCCCTGCTAAAATCGCTGGAGCGTGAGGCTTCCGCGCTTTCTGATCCGGTGGCGGCCGCAAACATCGCTGCGCGCCTTGAGCAGGCTTCCACCTGGATTCGCGGCCGCAAAGTAGAAGTGCACGGCCCGCAAACCTGCACAGGCGTCACGGCCGGCCTCGACGAACACGGATTCCTGCGCGTCGCAACCGCGAACGGGCTCGTAACGGTGCAAACCGGCGGCCTGCGCGCCGCAGAGAAAAACTAGCTGGCAGCTAGAGATTCGGAGCTCAAGGAAGAAATGCTGCTCGCTCTCGATGTCGGCAATACGAACACGACGCTCGGCCTCTACAAGCTCGACGGCACGAAGCCGGAGCTCGCCGCGAACTGGCGCGTGACCACGCACCGCGCGCAAACCGTGGACGAGTACGGAGTCTTCTTCGTCAACCTGTTCGAGATGCACGGCATGGCGCCCAGCCAGGTGACGGACATCATCATCGCCTCCGTTGTCCCGCCCGTCGACTCCACCCTGCGCCAAGTCTGCGAAAGCTACTTCAACATCGAGCCCCTCTTCGTCGAACCCGGGATCAAGACCGGCATGACGCTGCTCATCGACAACCCCAGCGAGCTTGGCGCTGACCGCATTGCCGACTGTATCGCCGCCTACGAGCGCTACGGCGGCCCGTGTATCGTGGTCGACTTCGGCACGGCCACCAAATTCGAAGTCATCTCGGCTCGCGGCGAATATCTCGGCGGCGCCATCGCGCCCGGCCTCGGTCTCAGCGCCGATGCGCTCTTCAACCGTGCCGCGCGCCTCAGCCGCGTCGACATTAAGCGCCCCGCCAAAGTCATCGGCACCAACACCGTCGGACACCTGCAGAGCGGCCTCTACTTCGGCTACATCGGCCTGGTTGACGGCATCATCGAGCGCATCATTGCGGAATTGGGCGCATCGCAGGGTATCGACCCCGGCAAGCCGCTGCGCATCATCGCCAGCGGAGGACTGGCGCGCATGATCGCCCCGGACTCGCGCTACATCCAGGAGATCGACGACCTGTTGACGCTCGACGGCCTGCGCATCCTCTTCGAGCGTAATCGCACGGCGCGCACCCACGCCCGCGCGCACTAACGGTCCTTTTCTATTTCTCTATGCGTCGGTTCCCGCGAAAGCGCGGAGCGGCACGAATCAAAATCCCTCACAGCCCAGACAGAATTTCCTGCGCCGCAGGCACGTGCTCCCGCAAACTCTCCGCCGTGAGCTTATCGGCCTTGCGCAGTTGGGGGAAGACACCGGCCCACACCGCCGCCACGATCAGCGACCCCAGCCCGCCGATCACCGTGGCCCGTACCGCGCCCCACCACTGTGCCGTGATCCCGCTCTCAAATTCGCCCAGCTCGTTTGACGCGCCGATGAACAGCGAATTCACCGCGCTCACCCGCCCGCGCATCTCCGGCGGCGTGGCTAGTTGCAGCAGTGACCCGCGAATAATCACACTGATGGTGTCTGCCGCGCCCGCAATGGCCAACGAAGCCAGCGAGAGCCACAGCGTGTGTGACAGCCCGAAGATCACCGTCGCAACGCCGAAGATCGAGACGCAGATAAACAGCCAGCGTCCAGCGTGCCGGTGCAGGGGAAACCGCGCCATGACCACCGACATCGTAACCGCGCCCACCGCCGGAGCTGCGCGCAGCATACCCAACCCGCGCGGCCCCTGGTGCAGAATCTCGTGCGCGAAAATCGGCATCAGCGCCACTGCCCCGCCCAGCAGCACCACAAAAAGATCCAGCGAAAACGATCCCAGCAGAATCCGCGCCCGCCGCACATATTGGAATCCCGCCAGCACCACCTTCAGTGACAGATCGCGGTGCTCCATCCGTCCTGGCCGCACATGCAACGACACCACCAGCGCCAGAAACCACACCAGAGTCCCGAGTGTGAAGACATACACAATCCCCGCACCCTCGAGCCGCGAGTCCGCCGCAAAGCCCGTCAATGGCAATGTGAACAGCAGCCCGCCCAGCGCCGGCCCGGTGATGTTGGCCAGTTGAAAGATCGCGCCGCCCCACGTCACAGCATTCACGAAGTGAATCTCCGGCACAAGATGCGGAATCAGTGCTGAGCTCGCCGGCGACGAAAACGCGCGCCCGGTGCCGACGAAGAAGAGAACCGTGTAAATGGCAAGAATGTTCTGCGTGTTGTTCCGCGCCAGCTCCACCAGCGCGCCCGTGCAGAAAACCTGTAACACATAGCACGCAAGAATCACCCGCCTGCGGTCGAAGCGGTCCGCAACGTGGCCCGCCGGCAGCAGAAAAATCAGGCCCGGCAAAAACAGCGCCAGCCCCGTATAGCCCAGGTCCAGCGCCCGGTGGGTGATCGAATACACCTGCCACGCCACGGCAACGGCCTGCGCCTCGGCTCCCAGAATGGCCATCATCCGCGCCATCTGGTATCGCTTGAAATCGCGGAAGGCGAACGCCTCCATGCCGCGCCGCGGCGCCTTGGGGGGAAGTGAATTCATGTCCTGAACTTGGTTATATCTGTTTCAGTCACGGTTGTGGAAACTCTCCGCCCCGCTCGCCTCCAGGCAATGCCGACCTCAAACATTACTTAGGTAACCCAGATTTCTCTTGTAACCCGCCTCGCGTGCAACTACCATCGCATCGCGTACCCCTTCGAAAACAACCTGTAAGCGGAGCCATTCCCCAATGCCCGACTCAACTGTGCCTGCCCCTGCATTCACCACGCCGCCGGCCTACTTTGCGGACGCCCTCGTCGACTCGGAATTGCTGCTCAAATACGCCGCTGAATCCGGCATCGTCATCGACGATGTCACGCGCAACTCCGTCCTCCAGGCCCGCGCCGTTGCCGAAACCGGATGGACCGAGGAAACCGCCGCCAACCTCATTTCCGCACTCACGCGCCTGGCCGTACTGGTCCGTCCCGTAACCGCCGAAAGCCTTCGCGCCTCCAGCACCGCCATCCGGCCCACCGTCCGCAGCTATCTCATCATGGCGATCTGTCTCGCCATTCTCATCGTCCCCTTTTCGGTGGCCAGCTTCCTCGTCTCCTCCATCTCCGCAACCCTCCGCGCCGACATCGCCACAGCCAACGACCTCGCCATCAAGCTCACCACCCAAACGCGCCCGCCTGAGGCCACAGCAACGCCAACACCCGTCCTGCCGGCCGTGCAAACAAAAGCCGGTATCCTCCAGGCCGTGGCATCCGCGGCGCCGGCCCCGCCCAAGCCCAAAAAACCGGAATTCGAGCCTTGTTCAGTCAAATCAACCGACGCTCCCGCCACCCCGCTGCCGCCCAACGTCAATCAAGCCGACGTGATCGACGAACTCCAGCAGTACGCCACCACCATTCGTTCCATCGATGCCCGGGCTCGCCAGTTGAATGCGCTGGTTCTCTGGACCGAGGGAGATCCATGCGCCGGAATCCGCAACAATCCCGCCGCCCTCCACAAGGTCTTCGAACTCCCGGCCGGCCTGCCCAACCTCGCCCAGGCGGCCGAAGACCGCAC
Source organism: Acidobacteriaceae bacterium (assembly GCA_003166055.1). Next base: position 11,668 of record PMWR01000019.1, on the reverse strand, counting down.
TACGGTCTATCAAGAGGTCCGCTTCTTCGCCCAGAGCCTCCTCGAGGACACATCGTTCTTCTACGGCGCCATCACCTGCTGCATCCTGCCCGCGCTCTACGCGTTGCTCGGCACCTGCGCCTATCTGCTCCGCACCTTTGAGCAGCAGATGAGCACACGCACCTTCATTCCTTCCGACGCCAACTCCGCTCGTTTTCTCATCGCCGGCATTGGAGGCGCCGTTGTCGGCCTGTTCAACAACTTCTCCATCACCCAGGGAGCCACCGTGTCACCGTTGGCCATAGCCTTCCTGGTGGGCTATGCCGTTGACGTCTTCTTCGCGTTTCTTGAGGGAATGCTCCAGTCCTTTACCCGCAGCGCCAACCCCACACCCGCCGCGGCGGCGGACAAATAGGAAACAACACAGCTCGACCTGGTGTCTTTCAGGTGTTTTCCAAGCCCCAATCGGCCTTGAAACGGGGCTTCGGAAGCGAAGGGTGTTTCACCCACCAAAGGAGGAATCATGCTCACGTTTATGCAAGCCATCGCCCGTGAAGAAGGATTCAACGCCCCCGGCACACTGCCCAACCGCCGCAACAACCCCGGCGACATTGAAGACGGCCCGTTCGCCCAGGCCAATGGAGCGCTGCCCTCTGACGGAACCCGCTTCGCGCATTTCCCCGATGCGGACACCGGCTTTGCCGCGATGCGCGTGCTCCTCAATCAGAACTACCTCGGTCTCACCGTCTCCCAGGCCCTGAACAAGTGGGCCCCGCCCGTCGAAAACGCGACCAATGCATACATCGACAACGTCTGTACCTGGACCGGCCTCACCCCCGACACGGTCCTTACCGCGGAGCTGATCGGATAGGCCTGGGGCGGCGCAGGCGGCGTCTGCCCCACCGCGGATAGATGGCCGCGGCGGTTCCCTGGGGGGCTTCAGATGGCTGCAGAAAACGGCCGGTTTCTGCACAAAATCGCCGGGTGCCCCATCCTTCGCCTTTTTTCCTGGGGCAGGTGGTCTACTCACCCCGGTATCGGCGACTGTGCCCCGTCGGGGTACCCTCTGGGTCGGCGGCCTTATCGCGATGAGCGGGTCTTCGGACCAGGTCGTAGCGGGGATTACGACGACAGCTGGGCGGCCCAGGTCTGATCTTCCAAGAATGATTGGATACCCCACGTCTCGAATTTGAGTCATGGGAAACGAAGAAGCCCGTGCCAGCGGATAGCGAGCGCCTGCCGCACCGCAGGTGCCTAGCTTCCCCGCACCAGCAAATCATCGTCTTTGGTCTCGCGAATCATCAGCAGCCCCACAAACGTCAGCACCGCTGAGCCCGTAAGGTAATACCCCACATACTGCAGCCCGTACTTCGTCGCCAGCCACGTCGCAATATACGGCGCCAGCGACGCCCCCAGAATCCCCGCAAAATTAAATGCCAGCGAACTCCCCGAATACCGCACCGGTGTCGGAAACAGCTCCGAAACCACCGTTCCCAGTGGCCCGTATGTCAGCCCCATCAGCGAGAGCCCCAGCGCCATGGTCGCAATCGCGCCCACCGTCCCGGCCTCAAACATCGGCCCCAGCACCAGCCCGAACAGTCCAATCGCCACCGTGATCCACAGCATCGTCGTGCGCCGTCCATGCTCCGCAAGTTTCGCCGACATGGGTACCGTGACCGCGAAAAACAGCGTCGCGAATAACTGCATCAGCAGGAATTTTTCCCGCCCGAATCCCAGCGCGGTTGTCCCCCACGACAGCGCAAACACGATCATCAGGTAGAACAGGACAAACGTCGCCAGGCACAGCAGAATCCCCGCCACCAGGGTCTTGAAGTGGCGGGAAAACACTACGGCCGCCGGCATGTTTTCCCGCTCGCCCCGCTCCTGCGCCGCGCGAAACACCGGCGTCTCGGTAATCGTCAGCCGCACCCACAATCCCAGAAACACCAGCACGGAACTGGCCAGAAACGGCAGCCGCCAGCCAAACGCAAAAAACTGTCTGTCGGTCAGAAACCGTGACAGGACCAGAAACACGCCGCCCGACAGAAAGAAGCCCACTGGTGCGCCCAGTTGCGGAAACATTCCGTACCACGCCCGCTTGTGCGCCGGAGCATTTTCAATTGCCAGCAGCACCGCGCCGCCCCACTCGCCGCCCAGCCCCAGCCCCTGGCCAAACCGGCAAAGCGCCAGCAGCAGCGGCGCGGTCAGGCCGATCATGGCGTAAGTCGGCAGCACGCCAATCGCCACCGTCGACACACCCATCGTCGCCAGCGCCACCACCAGCGTCGTCTTGCGCCCGATCCGGTCGCCAAAGTGGCCAAACAGGACTGACCCGATCGGCCGCGCCAGAAACGCAATCCCAAATGTCGCCAGAGAAGCCAGCCTCGCCGTCGCCGCGTCGCCGGCCGGAAAAAACAGCTTGGGAAACACCAGCACCGCCGCCGTCGCATAAATGTAGAAATCGAAAAACTCAATCGTCGTGCCCACCAGGCTGGCAAACAAAACCTGGCGCGGCGTGTTGACGGGCTCGCCCGTCCCGGCGTGCGTTGCGCTCATTCACTTCTCCAGAGGTCAAGACCGACTGCGTTGAGGGAAGGGCTTCGGCCTTGTCCTTTGTTTATACCGTTTCCCGCGGCTGAAGCGAAACCGCAAACCCCCGTACGGCCCACTGCCCAATTTGCGCGTCCAACCCTCTGTGAGCCTCTACACCCTTGCGCCGTCCAAAGTCGCCCCTCGCGCGCACCACGTGCTGATCCCGCACTGGCTCATCCACCTCGGCGCCCTCGGTCTTTTTGCTGTGGCCGTTTTCGATTCGTCCATCATCCCGCTGCCCATCCCTGGCAGCACCGACCTGCTTCTACTCTGGCTTATCTCCCACAACCACGATCCCTGGTTGATGGTGTCCGCGTCCATTCTCGGCAGCCTTATTGGCGGGTATACCACCTGGCATCTCGGCCGCAAAGGCGGAGAAAAGGCGCTTCAGCGCTGGGTTTCACCACGCATCCTTGACCGCATCGTCGGCTGGGTTGAACATCATCCGATCCTTGCTGTCTTTCTTCCCACGGTGCTGCCTCCGCCCATTCCGCTTACTCCGTTCATCCTGGCTTCCGGCGCGCTCGGCGTTCCATTCAGGCGCTTCATCGCCGTCTACGCAGCGGCACGCACCCTCCGCTACTCGCTTGTGGCCTGGCTCGCCGTCCTCTACGGTCGCCGCGTCGTCCGCCTTTGGTCAAAGGAACTCGACAAATGGTCCACCCCGCTCCTCGTCGTCTTCGTGGCCGTGATGGTCGCCGGCATCGCCATTGGAATCTGGCAATTCCGCAGCCGCCTGCGTTCAACCGACGGCAACGACAGCCCCATCGAGCCCGAAGCCGCGTAGGACTCGCGTTTCATATCGAAGAGCATGTAAATCGAAGAGCGTATCTCCTCCCGGAGGGAGAGAAGGAAAATAGCCCAGGATGGAGCGAAGCGCAATCCTGGGAAGCCGATCTAAAGAAATTTCTCCGCGCCGCAGGGGCAGAATGATTCCCAACCAAGCCCCCTGGCATATCCGCGCGGTGATCCTGCACCCCTGAATTCGGATCTATGTCTATGACACAGCGGAAACGGCCGTCCTGTCCCGCTCGGAGTTTTCTCCATTTGCTTCCTGCGCTTCCCGGAAGGGAAGAAACACGGTGAACGCCGTCCCGCTGCCCTGCGCGCCCTGTCTGCTCCACACCCGTATGTCCCCTTCGTGCCTCTCCACCAGTTGCGACACCACCCACATACCCAGCCCGGTCCCGGTCTCCGTCTTGGTGGTAAAAAACGGCTCGAAGATGCGCCGCATCGTCGCGCGATCCATTCCCACACCCGAATCGAAAAATGTCACCCGCATTCCCTGCGTCTTCCCGTCGCGCCAGTCCCGTGAGGTGCGCAACCGGATCACCAGTCGTCCGCCCCGCGGCATCGCGTCGATGGCGTTCGCCACCAGGTTCGCAAAAATCTGCTGTGTCTCGCTCGGCATGCAAAGAACATCGATCTCGTGCTCCGACCGCACATCCAGGGTAATATCCGCGTCAGCCATTTTGCTGCGAAACAGCGTCAGGACGGATTCCAGAATCTCCGAAAGCCTGACTGCCTTCGGCATTCCGGTCTGGCGATGAAACTTCAGCGTCTGCTGCGTGATCATCGATACCCGCATCAGCTGGTCCATGGCGGCGCGCGCATGCTCTTGCGCGGTATCGGCCGTATCGGCCATGCCAATCAGGAAAAGCAGGTTCGACACCGCCTCAAGAGGGTTGTTGATCTCGTGTGCGATTGAAGCAGCCAGCCGCCCGGCAATGGCCAGCTTTTCGGCTCGCATCAGGGCGTCCTCGCTCCGCTTGCGCTGCGTCACGTCTGCCACCACGCCCACGATGCGCTCTACCAGCCCAGCCCCATCGCGCTGGCATTTGCCTTGCGACTCAAGCCAATGCACCGATCCGCCCGGCCACACCACGCGGTACTGGATGTGGTAATCCGTCCCGCCCTCCCGTGCAACCATGAGAGTCTTCTTCACTCTCTCCGCGTCGTCTGGGTGAACTGCCCGCAACCACGCCTCTGCCGATGGCTCAATCGTGCCCGGCTCAAGCCCGATCATGCGGTACCTTTCCTCGGACCAGTGCAGCACGTCCTGCTTCAAATCCCACACCCACAGAGCCATGCCGTTGGCTTTGAGCGCAATCTGCAACATCGCCTCGCGATCGCGCAACGCTTCGCTGGCCCTGGCCCGCTCTTCTGCAAGTTGGCGCTCCAGATTCGCCTGCATCAACCGCTGTTGCAGCTTCTGGATGCTCAGCTCGGCCCGCTCCCGCGCCAATCGCTGTATCGCCCAGCCCAGTGCGAGCGTGATCGTGACAAATGCGATGAGTCTCAGCCCTTGCGGTGCGTTGCCGATCGAGAATTGTTGCTGGGGCCTGGTCAAAAACGAATTCAGCAGAACCACTTCGGTGAGCGCGCAAAACGCCCCGCCCCACATCCCCAGAAACCAGCACGCCAGGATGACGGTTGGGAATGCCAGAAGCAGCGGAAAGGACCGCATCGGTTCGATCGCGTAAGTCAAACCCGCCCCAAGACCGGCAGCGCAGCATCCAAGCAAAGCGCGAACCGCCCACGGCAATCGCTCGATCGTTGCGGCAAGGGGCGTTTTGGTCGAGATCATCAGGCTCATGCCTTCAGAGCGCAAATACGGCTCACCCGCGAATTCTTGAAACGCGTTCGAACTTTGGAAGTTACTTCGATTTTATCGGAAATGAAAGGATCCACCGTACATAATCGCGTTCTTTTCGGCTGGGCGCTTTGCCGATCCCTGGCGGCAGCTCCGGTCTTGAGAGTAGCGCGGGTCTCCAGACCCGCTGTACCGCGGACGTCCACGTCCGCACTCTTGCTTTGCGATCACCCCCTCATAGGTGCGTTTCCGCGCCAGAACTCAATCCGACAGACGGGCTTTCAATATCGCCGGGGTGGCAATCTGTGAACCCCAACCCCCACCATCCGAATCTAGTTAAAAGCAAGCTCAGTCCTGAGCCATTTCTGAGCGATTCCCCGGCCACCGCATCACCCGCGGATCGACTGAAAACAACCGAGGAGAAGACTTTTGTCCGAATTGCAGCCTGCAACGCCGTCCCCCGCCGGCGCCACAACCATCAACAACCCCAACCCCAGCCTGCAAGGGGCCTGGAAGCCGCGCGTCAATCCCTGGCTCATCGCCATGACCGTCGCCCTTGCGGCCTTCATGGAAGTCCTCGACACCTCCATCGCCAACGTCGCTCTCCCCCACATCGCCGGCAACCTGGGCGCCAGCACCGATGAGGGCACCTGGGTCCTCACCAGCTACCTCGTCTCCAACGCCATCGTTCTTCCTATGGGCGGATGGGCTTCCAGCGTCCTCGGCCGCCGCAACTTCTTTGTCCTCTGCATCATCATCTTTACCGTCTCCAGCTTCCTCTGCGGCGCTGCCCTCTCGCTGCCCATGCTGCTCGTCTTCCGCGTCCTGCAGGGCGCGGGCGGCGGAGGCCTGCAGCCCATGGCTCAGGCCATCATGGCCGACTCCTTCGAGCCCCAGAAGCGCGGCCAGGCCTTCGCGCTCTACGGCCTCGTCGCCGTCCTCGCCCCCTCCATTGGACCGACGCTCGGCGGCTGGATCACCGACAACTTCTCCTGGCGCTGGATCTTCTACATCAACATCCCCGTAGGCATCCTCGCCTTCTTCCTCGTCACCCGCCTCGTCGAGGATCCACCGTGGATCAAGGCTGACCACTCACGCTTCTTCAAAATGGATTACGTCGGCCTCGCGTTCCTAACCATCGCCATGGGCGGCATGCAGATCATGCTCGACAAGGGCGAGGAGGACGCCTGGTTCGCCTCCAACTTCATCCGCTTCTTCGCGTTCCTTTTCATCGGCGGCATGATCGCCCTCGTCTGGTGGGAGTGGCGTCAGAAAGACCCCCTCATCAACCTCAAGGTCTTTCGCTTCAAAAATTTCGCCATCTGTTGTTTCTTGATGATGCTGGTCGGCGGCGTCCTCAACGCCAACACCGTCCTCCAGCCTCAATTCATGCAGCATCTGCTCGGCTGGACCGCCACCACCGCCGGTCTCGCCCTCACCGCCGGCGGCGTCACGCTGATCATCGTCATGCCCCTGGCCGGCATTGCCACCAGCAAGATCTCCGCGCGTTACCTTACCGCCTTCGGCTTCATCCTGTTCATCATTACGTTCCGAATCGCGGCGGAGGTCACCACCCTCGACATGACTTTCGCGCAGGCCTCCTGGCTGCGCGTGGTGCAGATGATTCCGCTACCGTTCTGCTTCATCTCCATCACCACCGCGGCCTACGTCGGCATGCCCAAAGAGGACTCGAACCAGGTAGCCGGCCTCATCAACTTCGCCCGCAACATCGGCGGCAGCGTCCTCATCGCCGTCACCAACGCCCAGGTCACCAGCCGCTCCATGTGGCATGAGCAGCACCTGCAAGGCGCCATGGGCCCCGGCTCCATCGGATACCAGCAGCAACTAAGCGGGCTCACAAGTTTCTTCAGCCGCGGCTTCGGCGGACCCAACGGCGCCGGAATGGCCCTGGCCACCATCTACAACCAGCTCAACCAGCAGGCCGGCGTGCAAGGCTATCAGGATGTCTACATGGAGCTCTCTTATATGTCCATCTTCCTGGTCCTGCTGGCTTTCATGCTCAGCAAAAACAAGCCCGGCGCCGCTCCCGGCGGCGGTGGCGGCATGCACTAAAGGCCTGCCCGCTGCTGAACGCGCATTCGGCAGCCGCGTGTGGCTTCAAATCATTTCGAATTCGCCAAAGGAATGATCACGCTCCCCACTGCGGGGGTGCCGCTGAATTGCACCAATACCCGCAATACGGTTGCGTCCTTGTTGGGCTCAACAGACTTTCGGAAGAAGACTCCGGATTGCAGATAGGTTTGATACTGCTGTTCCGTGAGATTCAGGTTCAGCCTGCTGTTGGTCTGTTGCAAAACGTTTCCCTGAGCGTCCTGCTCCACCGTATAAATATCCAGTTTCCCTCGCCGCATCTCTCCGTCTTTCAGCAGGAGAGCGTCCTTTAGTCCCACCGTGCACACAATCTGCAGCGAGCGCGTCGCCGGTTGTCCGTCGCTGTCCACCTTCACCTCCAGCGGGATGGCGGACGAGTTGAGCGGGCTCCTGATTGCCGCCAGAAAACTGTTGCGGCTTTCGTCCTGCGTGGCCGGCTCGTCTTTGAAAGCGAAGTACCCCTTTGGGTACGTCACATTAAGCCCAGGCCGCTTCACCTCCACACGCAACTTGTGAAACTTCCCGTCCACTGAACGAGGGTCGAGGTAGAAACCCAGCGTGTAGGTCACTGCGGAGTCTTCAACGGCTTTTCTGATGGCGCCGGTAAGATCGTTCGTGTTGACGAATGCATGGCCCCCTGTGTCCTCGGCCATCTGTTCCATCGCATCAATGCCAATCGGTTGCGACGACATGGAGGGCGGGGCTCCGACCTTCCCTTCCGCGTAAGCATCGGCGTCCTCGACATCGGACATATCCATCAGCGGCGCGCGGGGAAGCAACCCGCGCGCGTCAACCGGGTAGGCTGCAATATTGCCCCGAACCAGGATGCTTGCGGCAGCCTGCCCCGATATCACGAGATTCCCCGTGAGCCACAGCAGGTTCTTTCTTCCCGGAATATCGGCGACATGCGCTGCGATCGCCGCGAGGGCAGCCATGGTCGCCGCCGCCCGGTCTTCGTTTTTCATTGCCGCCAGCTCCGCCGCACCTTCGTCCTGGCCACCCTCAAATCCGTGAAGATTCTTCTCCGGATCCATCTCCTCAAAATGGTAGGTGCCGGGCTCGGCAGTGTCGCGCGGAGTCTTCCCTGTCGCGTTGTATCGGCGCACCACCGTCAAAAGCCGATCGCGATTGCAGGTAAAGTCGCAAAGCACGTGCAACTTGTCCGTGAGGCCGTAGATGGCAATACGATCTCGCGGATCCATCTGCCGCAGAAATTCAATCAGCCGCTGCTGAGCCGCTGCGAGTGCATGATCCTCAAGCCAACGAGGCGTGGACTCGTGAGGCAGCGGAGCCGAGCTGTTGAGAGTATTGAGATTGTCGAGCAGAATAATCGTTACGCTTCTCGGCTGGCTCGCGCCATACTGCACCTGATCGGAATAGGTGTTCTGCGGCAGCGGCTGTGCAGGTTGCGCCGCGGGTTCGCTCGAGTCAGTCGAGAAAACACGAATAGCTTGCGTCGTGCCTCGGTCGATGACTTGAAAATCGTCCTTTGTCAGATTTCCAACAGGCCCGTTTGCGTCGCGAACAATCACGCCAAACTGAACCAGGTGCGTCGATAGGCGAAGCTGCGAAGCATCGGTTGCGCTCTGCGATACCAGCGTCATCGGCATAGCGAAGCAGGCTAGCGGAATTGCCGCCCGGCGGCCCATGAAATCAACAGAAGGTCTCATCGGCTATACCTCTGACCTGCTACCGCGGCATCCACCCCCGGCATTCATCTCCGCCTACGACTCCGTAATCGGATAACTCGAATTAAAAGGGAAGATCAACTCCGCTTCAGACGGAACCGGCTTGCCGTTCACGGTGGCCGGCTGGAAGCGCCATGTCCTGGCAATATCCAGCACAATCTGGTCCAGCTTGTTTCCCATCCCCTGCACCAGCGTCTCGCTCAGCACCACGCCCTGCGCGTCCAGTTTCACGTCCACCACGATCTTCTTTTCCGTGGAAGGCAGTAGCGCCCTGTCCCTCACCGGCGGGTGCGGCGAGAAGACCGGAAAAGCCGGCCGCGCGTCCTCGGCATCGCTCCCGCTGCCCGTCATGGCCTGACCAGATCCATTCCCTTTGTGCGGCGTAACCGGCGCACCGCCCCCAGACACCTTGGGATGCGTCTGCGGAATGGGAAGAATCGTCTTCCGCGTCACTTCCGGATCCTTATCGGGATCGTGAATCTTCGCCGACATGTCCATCGGCGGCAACGGAAACCTCACCGCATGAGCACCGCCCGCGACTTCCACCATCGCCATCCTCCGGAAATCGGTGGGCGCGACCAACCTGTTTCGAGCCATTCGTCCCGCCAACAGCAAAAGCGCAAGAACGCTCCCGTGCAGGCCAATAGAGAGCAGCACCGCGGAAACGCGCCGCTTCGCCGGCGGTGTGGAAGCCATCTCTTGGGACGATTGGGGGGACGATACGTTTGGATCCGGTTCAGTTGGCAATTGCATGGTGACCTCTCCCGTGCGCGAGCAACGTCCGGTGAATCGATTGTCGCACAGNNCGGGATCGCCTCCTGCGATCCCACCATCCGCTAAAATCAATCGTACGATGGAGCGCTCGGAGTGGATTAACTAGGCCGGCGTTTGAGAGGTCGTTTTGGGATTCAATAAGTACACCCAGCTCTGGCGCAGTTTTGCGATGCCGTCGCGGTCCAATGTTGCAGTCCTCGTACCCAGTTCGCCCCTGGGGTTACGCCGGAAGTCGTCGACAGTGACGCGGCCGAGATAAATCTCCGTGACCTTCATTGGGCTGCGACTCACTGCAGGCTCTGTGCTGCCGTCAATTTCATAAACGAACACGCACATCAGTTGTTCGCGAGCACCGTGAGTATCGACGGCCCCACCAACTTTTCTCGTTGTTTTGACCTCAACGCCTTCGGTCCCGGACCTTACGCTGTCGTTTGGGTAAATTCCCTGAACGAGTAGATCCGGGTGCCCATTGAAATACTTATTCTGCACGAGCGTTCGGGAATGCTTTGCAATACTCGCCGTCAGCATATCCGAGAGGAGTCCCGACATAATAGCGGGTCGAAGCATATCGTCCAGACGCTGCAGCCCCTTGCTCGCGAGAAGCACATTTACCTCATAGAAGAAGTCATAAACATCCTGCATTGCCAGTTCGAAATCCTTGAGACGAAGTTGGTACGGGAGCGATGCCGTCGGATTGAACCTTCTCGGATCAGCTTCATTGCGGATTATCGTCACACCGTTCATCTTTGTTTTACTTCCATCGACGATAAATGCGGAAACGCAGTCTTCGCCATCGCGAAGTATTCGTGATCGGAGTCCGTTCCCAGGCAGTGACAGCCAACTGCATCCGCCGCCGCGAGCGTCGATCCCGAGCCCGCGAAAGGATCGTAGATTATCCCAACTCCAAGAGGAAGGGAAGCTCGAACGAGTTTGCGCAGGAATCGCTGAGGCTTTAGCGATGGATGTGGCGCAAAGTCCCTTTCCGGGCTGCGGGTTGGCGAACATGGAATCACGTCTTTGAACGGTTCCTCATCGCCAAGGCGCTGCAATCCGCCAGTACCCCATTCGCGTAGATTCTCTGCGACCGTGCAATCAAATGGCTTGCGGAAGATGCCCCAGGGCTCCCAGCACGACCTCGGCATAACCGTGACATCGGGAAACTCCTCTTCCGCTCCTTTGGGCCGATCTCCGCCACGCAGTGTCTGGACAAGGCGGATTATTTCGCCCCTCTTCTCAAAACCTGATTCGATCAGTGCGTGGAAAGTTGTCGTGGAAAGCAGGGGATTCGAAGCAATAAAAACGTGGCCTCCCGGCACGAGAGCTTTCAGTAGTCCGTAGGCCACTGAGCTGAAGAACCCGTGGAGATTGAGAATCTCCTCCTTTGACAGCACGGTAAAACGAGGTAGCGGTTTTCGCTTCGCGCCGTCAAAGCTCGGTGGAATACGCCACACTCCGCCGCGGCCTTTACGCAGCTTCGCGTGATTCTTGACGTCGTACTCGATCATCCCGTACGGCGGATCCGTGACGACGGCGTGGATAGAATTAGCTGGCAGTTCCGCCAGCCACCGAAGCACATCGCTTTGAATGTAGGTCGCTTGCTCAGAGAGATGGTGACGCGTCTGGGTGCCGAGCGTTCGCACGTTGTCCCAAAGCGCCTGCTCTTTCAACTTCAGCGCAGACAGCCAAGGCCGCTCATCGTCAAATCTCGCCCGCTGCGCAATTTCAGGAATCCAAACTTGAACCGCGTGGCTCATCGCGCCTCATTCCCCGCTAGCCTGCAGGCTGGCGGTCCACTTAAGATTAGACCGATTCTAGCAGAGAATGAAAGGCGAAATAACTCGATTCGTGCTCACATTCGGTCGTTAGCTTGATACCACGCATTTTGCGAACATGGACTTGATCCCCATCAGCGCCAGCCGTGTCCGCTCCT
>PMWR01000460.1 GCA_003166055.1 Acidobacteriaceae bacterium | reverse complement strand
ACTGATTGTAGACGCGCGGCGGGGGACGAGGATGCGAGGGATTTGGCTCGATTGCAAATTCGAATACGGCATAGCTTGGGTGCGAGACGGGTGGGCGAGATGTGTCACATGGCTATCGCTTGGTCAACGCCCCGGGGGCTCCGGGGTTTGGTATAGACTTCGTCCCATGGAGAAGACCATATGAAATTCATCCTTTTTCTCGTGAGTGTCGTGTGTGTAGCCCCGTTGGCGCAGATTCAAGCGCAAGACGGAGAAAGCCACAAGAGAATTCCAGTGTTTTTCTCGTGTAATTGTGCGGACGAAGTTGGGAAGCTGTATGCCACAGCCTTGCGCGATCTCCTCGCAAAGAGTCCGCGCTATATCGAATCGGCCAGCCCCGATCTAACCGGTGGCGCAGTTGATGGGCCGCCAAAACTTTCAATCGTCGTCACGAGTATCGACCCCACAGGGGACGGCAGATTCATGGCTCATTCTGAGGTTGGTCTTCTCGGAGCTTCCACTTATCTATATTCAACTGTCGGATGGTGCCCGAAGACTGAGGCGGACCATTGCGCGGCCTCGACGCTTGCTGCCCTCGACGACCAAGTACACCGGCTATTGGACGCTAGAGCAAAAGATAAATCGGCCAAGTAGTGGCGTCGGGAGCACAGCGTCTTCAGGGTTTGGATACCGAGGTTCGGAATCGATGACGCTCCATGAGCGTCTAACCCGGGCCGCACCTACGTTGTGACGATCTCGCTAAAGTCCGCAATGCGCAGGAACCCGGACTGTACCCACCGCAGCAGAGCCAGGCGAGTGGCGCAGACTGCCGGGTCGGGATGAAAAACAACGACCGGTTTGTCGAAAAACGCGTACACGATTGGGCGAAGCGTTGCGATCGCCGCTAACGCCTCTACGTATTCGCGCTCGCCTTGCAGCCCGGAAAACTTGACTTGGAGTTCGAGCGCCGAATCAAGCAACTGGCGCTCCTCGGGCTCCGTTAGCGCAGATGCCTGCGGTACCTCATCAGAAATGATTGTGCCCTTCTCAGCAGCTTGTCGGAGAATGTTCTTGATGCGTTTAGCTGCTTCACAAACCGCGATGAAATCCTCCGAACCGCGCACAGCGGTGAGTGCCCCAGCACGTGAGATCGCATCCACCACATCGTTCGTGCCGGCCGCCAACACAGCGTTAACAATGTCGTAGGCAAACCCGCGTACATCTTTCAGGTAAAAGTGGAGGCGCTCGCGCATGAACCCATATACATCAGCTTGAAGCTTTGCGCTCGATATCCCGCTTTCTTCCAACGCGACATCGAAAATCCTCTTAACGGTGAATGGCAGATTTGATTCGGCAATTATCTTAACCATTGCGTTCGCGGCACGTCGCAGAGCAAACGGATCCTTTGAGCCTGACGGGATGAACCCTTTGGAGAACATCGAGACGATAGTTTGTGCTCGATCGGCAACGCCAAGTATCTGTCCTTCTGCGCTCGGCGGAATCTCATCCTCCATGTTTATGGGCCTGTATTGCCAATAAATAGCGTCTGCTACCTTGGAGTCATATCCTTGCTTCTTAGCGTACAAACCGCCGATCACGCCCTGTAACTCAGTAAACTCTTTGACGAGTTCTGTAGTAAGGTCAGTTTTGGCAAGCTGAACAGCCGCCAGAGCTGCGTCCTTATCGGGCAGTTCCTGACGGAGAACTTGTTTCGTCACATTTAGCCGTCCTATCAACCGCCAAACGATCTTTTTGTTCTCTTCAGTCTTCCAGAAGTAGCTGCCGAGTTCTTTCTGGAAGGTTACGTTTTTCAGACTGTCCATGCGATCGATAAGTGGGGTCTTCTGGTCGAAGTCCCAGAAGAAGCGGGCGTCTTTGAAGCGCGCTCGCAACACTCGCGCGTTGCCGTGGCGAATAATCGCGGCGCCTGCTTCGTCGGCCTGGGTGTTGAGGACGGCNNAGATACTCGGGCTCGAAGTTGCCGAGGATGACGCTGGGCCATTCGGTGAGGTGAACGACGGTTTCGATGAGCGGTTCATCTTCACGCCAGCGCGCGCCGGGGACTGTGCGCGTGACTGCGTCGAGCGCTTTGCGAATGATGGCTCGGCGCTGGGCTACGTCAACGACCACAAATGCTGCGCGCAGTGATTCGGAATATTGGGATGCGTGCTCGATCACGACTGGTGCTTCGCCGTGGAGGATGCGATGGCCGCGGCTGGTGTTGCCGGCGGCGATGCCGGCGATTTCGAGCGGGACGATGGATGCGTCGAGCAGGGCCACGACCCAGCGAACGGGACGCACGAAGCGCTCGGGCTTGGCGGCGCGCCAGTACATGTTTTTGGCCCAGTAGAGGCTTAGGACTTCTTTGGGGAGTTCGGCGGCCAAAACCTCCGCTGTTGTGCGACCGGTGCGTTCCACATATGCGCAGACGTATTCGCCCTTGGCATTGGTGATCTTCAGCAGAGCATCAACAGCTACGCCTGCCTTCTTCGCGAATGCTTCCGCTGCGGGTGTGGGCGCACCTTCTTTGAAGGCCACCTTCCACGAAGGCCCGATGAGTTGCTCCTTGAAATCGTCCTGTTTCAGCTTCACGCCCTTAACATGCACCGCGAGGCGTCGTGGGGTGGAGTAGCTTCGAATGAGATATTGGCCTTGTACCTTTAGCCCCGCCGGGACTGGAACGCCGTTTTCCAGACGTTCGCCGCCTTCCCAAATGTTGCTGCCCGTAAAGTTGACAAGGCGTTCGCGTTCCAGAAGGCTCCGGAGGCGTGTGGATAGATCTTGCTGCGCAGCGGCAATCATGCGGGCAGGAACTTCTTCTAATCCGATCTCAAGTAGGAAATCTGCCATCTTATTGTTACTTTCCAAATGTCAATTCCTGGTGCAGGATCGCCGCGTCCCTACAGGACGCGTGGCGAAACTGGTGGATGCGCACCCAGGAGTGCGCTGCGCTTCTCCTGGGCTATTCTCGATTCGTCCCTACGGGACGAGCGGTTCGTGGATTCATGCTGCCTGCTGCAATGCGTAGGCTTTGGCTACGCCTACGGCTAGATTGCGGATGCGGCCGATTACGCCGACGCGCTCGGTTACGCTGATGGCGCCGCGCGCATCGAGCAGATTGAAGAGATGCGAACATTTGAGCGCCAGTTCATAGGTTGCGAGTAATGGGAAGCGATGCTTGTCGACCTGGCTCGCGTCTTCAGCGGCGAAGAGTGCGTGGGCCTTGGTGAGCAGCGATTGCGCTTCGGATTCATAAAGGTTGAAATGCTCCCATAGCTTGGTAACATCGGCAAACTCGAAGTTATACACGGAGAACTGCAACTCTTCGGCGAGGCGGACATCGCCATAAGTCACCGGTGCGCCGGTGTCGGGATTGACGGCCCAGACGATGTCGTAGATCGAATCGACGTCCTGAAGGAAGGCGGCGATCCGTTCGAGGCCATAGGTCAGCTCGGCGCAGATGGGGTCGAGNNTGGAAGTAAGTGAACTGGGTGATTTCGAGACCGTCGAGCATAACCTGCCAACCGACGCCCCAGGCGCCGCCGGCGGGCCACTCCCAGTTATCTTCTTCAAACTTGAGGTCGTGGTGGCGGAGGTCGATGCCGATGGCTTCTAGAGATTCGAGATACAGCTCCTGCACGTTGACCGGCGGGGGCTTGAGGATGAGCTGGAACTGGGTGTGCTTGAAGAGGCGGTTGGGGTTTTCGCCATAACGGCCGTCGGCGGGGCGGCGCGAAGGCTGCGCGTAGCCGACGCGGTAGGGCTTGGGGCCGAGCACGCGCAAAAAGGTCTCCGGCGCCATGGTGCCTGCGCCGACTTCAACGTCATAGGGCTGCTGGAGGACACAACCGCGTGCGGCCCAGAAGCTCTGCAGACGGAACAGCAGTTCCTGAAAGGTGAGGGCGGCGGGCTTGGATTGCGGCGAAACCTGGGATGAAGGCACGGACAACTCTCTTTTGACAGGACTGGGTAAATTTTAGCAGCCCTGCCGCGGCAGATCGCTCAACACCGGCATGGGGGTAAGGGATGGAATTCGAGGCCTTTTCCTTATTCGACACTGCGGCGCTTCGGTTGTAGCAACTGTTGCGCCTCGGCGGCCATGCGAATCGATTCGGCGTCCGCGATGTCCTGTGGCCTCCCGGCTGCCAGCTTTGATGCGATGAGATCCGACGCGGAGATGAAATACGCCTTGAGACCGCTCTTCGGATCGATAACGCCCTCAACGCGCCGCTCCCATGACTCCTCAAAATCGACGCCCGGAATATCGGGAAGAATATCGAAACCGTGCGGATCGCGCCCAAAACGGAAGAAACTGCCACGCTCTGCGAAGTCTTCCGGTCGAATGCCCTGGAGCGGCGCGCCGAAGGCGGCCAGCGCGGCGTAGATCGCTTGCGCGTTCGCGGAGTCCGCTTTGATGAAAAGGTCAATGTCTTTGGTAAAGCGTGGCTGTGCGTGATAGATGACCGCGTATCCACCGACAATCAGGTATCTAACGCCATGGGCATGGAATGCGGACAAAAGGTCTTTGTAATCTTGGACCATCGGGCTCGATCTCCCAACCTTTCAGCGCGTAGGCGGCCTGGATCATCTCCTCGGCCGCGTCCATCCGCTCATGAACGGGCCGGCTCTGCCAGTAGCGATACTCGTCGGCCTTCATCTCGTCGAAGCTCGTGTACTTGCGCAGGGTCGCGTCCATACCCCCATTGTTTCACCAAATGGCGGCGTATTCAACGCTCCACATTGAGACTGGATTCTGAGACACACAAGGTTTATGTGTTCAGCGATTGCAGAAGCGTCCCAAGTACTACCCATTTCGAGACACGCGAGCCCCAGAGGTATTGCCGAGCGACGTCAAACTGCTAGTTTATTGGATTGCTGTATCGCCCGCCGTGCTGGCGGAAGAGCAGTTCCTGAAAGGTGAGCGGTACTGGTTTCGAGGGAGACACGGCCGCGGAAGATTAAAGGTTGGATAAGGGCACTGGAAACTCTCTCTTGACGGAACGAATCGATTTTATCAGGAGCAGCCTCTCGGCTTGGAGAGCGCTTCGAGGACGATGAGGTCACTCCAGCACGAGGAGATTCGCCGCGAATTCCATGGCAGCGAGGGCACGAATGTGCTGGTCGAGGGTGACGAGGATGGCGTTTTGGCGGATGGCGAGGCCGAGCAGGAGGGCGTCGGTGACTTGGCGGTGGCCGACAAGACGCCGGGCGAGAGGCTCTATGAGTTCGAGCCAGGTTGGAGCCACTGGTAGATGGGCTACGTTGGGGAGGGCGGCGATCTCCCGCAGAAGCAGGATCGCGCCGCTCATAGACTCCCCACCGATCAACGGATTCGTCATAAGGCGCACGAAGCCAGCCTCCGTGACCGGACACAGAAAGAATCTGGCGCTTCCGATCGACTGGTGCCACGCAGCCGCGGCGTGGTGCGCGACATGCTCCGGATCGCTTATTGCAATGAGGATGTTAACATCCGGCAGATAAGCTCGCTCAGACAAAATCCTCCTCCTGAGCCTTCAGCACCATTTCCGTGGTGAGGATGCGGCCCTTCGGGGGAAAGGTAGGAAAACCGGAGGCGGTCCGGCCAAACCTGGGCGTTTCGGAAGCGCCGGCGGCAGTCTGACTGGACTTTCGGATCAGGTCGGTAATGGCGTCGCCGAGGGTGAGGCCGTTAGCGTGAGCGTAAACCTCGGCGAACTGGCGGGCGTCGTCGGCGATATTTACATTGGTGCGCATATGTGAAGTATGCACCTTATTTTGATCACGTGCAAGAATGTGTTTTTGGTGCCATTTTGGGAAAAGGTGGCAATCGGAAAGATTACGGGCATCTTCAAAGGCGGCCCAGCACTTCGGCGGTGCGCAGGCGGCGCTCAAGGTGGCGTTCGAGGGCCTGGAGGGTGAATCGGCGGAGGTCCTGAGCGCGGCGGCGGGGCCAGGGCTCGGCGGCAAAGGCAGAGACGGGGGCGCGGAGCATGCGCTGGGCAAGCTGCAATGAGTCGGCGGAGAGCGGGCTGGCGCTGCCGCTGCGATGAAGGGCGCAGAAGAGGCCGTCGGCGAGCGCGTTGAAGCTGGCTTCGCCGGGGGTGAGCGGCTCGCCACAGGCGGTGCAGTGGGCAATGTCGGGAAGAAGGCCCATGAGGCGCGTCATCCAGAGCGAGAAGTAGGTGAGGGGCATCCAGGGCTGGACAGAATCGGTCTGGGTGGTGGTCGGGGTGGTGGTCTGGGCTGATGTCTGGTCGAGGACCGAGAGCAGGAGACGAAAGATGGTTTCCTGGGGATCGTGCTCGGGGAGGGCCTCGTCGAGCAACTCGGCGAAGAAGCTGAGAACGGCCAGGCGGACATGATCGACGGGCGCGGAGAGCGGGGAGCGGATGATTTCAAGCTGATCGAGGCGCACCAGTTCCTGGCGAGGGCGCTCGGCGAACCAGGCGCGGGCGACGGTCATGGGCTCAAGGGCTCCACCAAAGCGCTTGCGGCTCTTGAGCGCGGATTTGGCGACGCCTTTGAGGCGGCCGTAGTCACGCGTGAAGAAGCTCACGATCAGGTCGGCCTCGTTGACCGGCCAGGTGCGCAGAACCACGGCTTCNNAGACTCATTGCAGGAGAAATCCCTTACGCCAAAGTAAGGAAAAATATGAAAAGTAAGATATAATCTAATTTGAAAGGAATTCTTATGCCTAGTGCGAAGCTCACTTCAAAAGGCCAGATCACGATTCCCGTCCAGATTCGGACTGCTCTTGGGCTGGATGCGGGTGACAAGATTGATTTCTTTGAGATCGAGAAGGGGCAGTATGCGATCAAGCCAAGAACCGCGTCTATCCGCGACCTCGAAGGCTGCGTAGCGAAGCTGGACTACGTGCCTACCATCGAGGAAATGAATGAGGCTATCCTCGAAGCAGCAGCAGAAGGCTACCTGGCCAGCGTGGGTGATGAAAGCGAAAGTTTGCCCAAAGGTGAGGCGGCTTGATCGGGTTGGATACGAATATTCTGGTCCGATACTTTGTGAAGGACGACCCGGACCAGACCCGCCTAGCAGTCACATTGGTTCATGGATTGTCTGCTGAGGAGCCGGGGTGGGTGGGAGTGGGCGCCCTGCTGGAACTCGTGAGGGTTTTGACCCGCATTTATTGCGTGCAGCGTGAGCAACTTGTGCAGATTCTCGATACGCTGCTCGCGAGCCAGGATATTGTTGTCGAACAAAGGGAGACCGTGCGCGAGGCTCTCAGGGTTTATCGGACGCGTAACACGGACTTTGCCGATTGCCTGATCGCCAGTTCCGCGAAGGCCGCCGGGTGCAGTCGAACGATGACGTTCGATCACAAGGCGGCGCGGGATGCGGGAATGGAGCTTCTCGCATAGACTCGCCTGCCGGGTTACAATATGCTCAGAGGTACCAAATGCCTTCCGCGATGGTCACGTTCAATGGCCGCATTACCCTTCCCTCCGATGTGCGCAAACAACTTGGACTGAAGACAGGCGACAACGTCGATTTCGTTGAAATCGAGAAGGGCCGATTTGCAATTGTCCATGGTCCCGAGTCGCCGATGGACCTGGCCGAGGCGCAGAACGATCCCGATAGGAATGAAGCAGGTTTGCACGCCGGCTTCGCGAAGAGCCTAGCCGGTGTTGGGCATGAGCGGATCTAGAAAAGCAATTCAGGGCTGAGGTTGTGGGCTGAGCGGTTTGGGAAGCACATCCGTTTCCCGGAACGCGCATAAACAGCAACGCGCATCCCGCGGTGAGCGGAATGCGCGTGTTGAGACGGATCGTCTCGCAAGAAGCTGCCTGGGCGCGAGAAACGGCCTGGCTGTCTTAGCGGCCGAAGTGAGCGGCGTTCTTCTCAGTAAAGTGGGCCCATTTCTCCGGCAGGTCGTCCTGGGCAAAGATGGCCGAGACGGGGCAGGCGGGGACGCAGGCGCCGCAATCGATGCACTCGACCGGATCAATGAAAAGCTGATCGGCTTCGGCGTGGCCGTCTTCGTCCTTCTTGGGGTGGATGCAATCGACGGGACAGGCGTCCACACAGGCGGTGTCCTTGGTGCCGATACAGGGTTCTGCAATGATGTAGGCCATCTTTGAATTCTCCGGGTAGACAAACTCTCGACGCTGATAGTAGCACAGGACCCCACAGATTGACTCACTCTTCGGGGGCGAGGTTTTGCGATGCGGGAAGCTGGAGACTGACCAGCGGCATTTCTTCCTGTTCCGGCCCGTTGGGTTGGTACCGCGAAGCCTATGCCTGATTCAGTTTGCGCGAATTCAAGGCGAGTTGGGTGTAGTCTCGTTTTGAAGGGTGGAACTTATCGATGCGGAGCTCCTATTGCGCTGTCGCCTTCCTCACAGCATTTTGCCTTGGCATGCCGCTGTCTTCGCAGACCCCGGTGGGGTTTTCGCAGGCTGCGGCCGGCAGTTCCATATCGTCATCGGGTCTGGCGCTGCCGGGGTGCGAAGCCAGTCCCGAGGTGCGCCAGATCATCAGCGAAAAGCTCGACTCGAAGCTGCTGGAAAAGATGAAGTTCGAGGATGAACTGGTTTATCGCCGTAAAGTGCTTGAAGACCTGATGGCGCGGTATCCGCGCGAGTATAAGCCGTATGAGTCTTATGCCGATTACATGAACCAATTTGCGCCGGAAGAATATGAAATCACTCGTGCGCGCTGGGTGCAGGGAGCCAAGGAGCATCCCGACGACCCGCTGGCGCTTTTTATTGCCGGCAACGCTCTGATTGGGAAAGACACGCCGGAAGCCATACGGCTGCTGGAGGCTGCACGGGGAAAGGCACCGGGATTTGCGTGGCCGTCGCTGAGCCTGGCAGCGCTTTATGCGAGCGGCAAGAGGGCCGACCCGAACAAAACGAAGGAAAACCTTGAGGCATTCTTTAGCGTTTGCCCGTCTTCGACGGACGGCTACGCGCACTGGCTTTTGAATAAAGATCAGCCATTGCAGCCCAAGGTGGCGGCTGCGCTACGCACACGGCTGGCGACGGAGACCGATGCCAAGCGGCTTCAATCCTACGAGACTTTGTGGGGTCTCGAATTCCGCACTCATCCGCCGAAGGAGCATGACGCCGTGCGCGCACAGGTGGCGCTGGACTTGAAGCGGCTGGAAGCACTGAACCCGCACGGGGATGCGTCCTGGGAAGCGTTTCTGGTTACCGGCTATAAGCAAAGCGGAGCAGGCAAGGAAACTATTACGGCGATGGAGGACAGGCTGCTTCATGATTTTCCCCGCTCCGACCAGGCCTGGCGGATCGTAAACGATCGCTGGGAAAAGGCCCACGAGAAGCCCGAGGACCAGACCGATACCGCGGCATGGACGAAATACCACGGCGAGTACGGAGAAGCCGTGAAGGGTTGGATTCGCGACTATCCTGACAGCGATTATCTACAGCATTATGCGTGGTTCTACACAATTCAGGATGAGGATGACCTGTCGGAAAAAGACGGCATCGCCGCCGTGGATGCGTTCGTCACGTACATCCGCGACTACCAGGGGCCCTATTGGTATGGCAACTACTACCCGGATGCCGGCGCATTTCTGGTGCAGCACAAGTGGCAGCCGGCCCGAGCGCTCGACCTGATGCTCCAGGCCAAGACTGCCGTCGAGAAGGCGCGCACTGCCGAGAGCGGTAACGATAACCAGAGCGACGAACAACTGAAGAACGACAAAGAGGGCCGGATACAGGAGGACCAGTACTTGAATGGAATCCTTCTCAGAGCTGCGATGGAGGCCGGCCAGACCGATGAGGCGCTGAAGCTCAAGGCTGCGATTGAAGCGCCTGTGCCCACAGAGAAGAAACTGCTGTCAGGCTACTGGCTCAATCGTGCCAGGCTTGAGGCGATTCAAAAGCACACGCAGGACGCGCTGGCCTATTACCAACTGGCTCTTGCTACGCGCGAGGCAGAGCCTAAGGCCTTTGAAGGCAAGGTGACCGACCACCTGAAGGACGAGGCGCATGCGCTGTGGAAGGAACAGGGTGGCACCGAGACGGCGTGGGCGGTTTGGAGTAAGCCCGCGGGAAGTACGGAACAGGCGGGCGAAGGACGCTGGGAGAAGCCAACCAAGGCGATTCCGGAGTTCGAACTGTCAGACATGTCGGGAAAGACCTGGAAGCTGAAAGAACTGGGCGGCAAGACTTTGATCATCAACCTGTGGGCCACGTGGTGCGGCCCATGCCAGGCGGAGTTGCCGCAACTGGAGAAGTTCTACCAAAAGACGAAGGACCGCAAAGACATTCAGATACTCACCTTCGATCTGGACGAGGACCTGGGCGTGGTTGCCCCGTTCCTCAAGGAAAAGGGCTATACCTTCCCGGTGCTACCGGCTTACTCCACCGTGGTGAGCCTGCTGGACGGTTTTGCGATTCCGCAGACATGGCTGGTGGATCCGCACGGAGTCTGGCAGTGGAAGCAGATTGGATTCAGCGGCGGGACCGAGGCCGACTTCGAGAAGGAGATGCTGCAACGGACGGACGCGGCCAGCGGCGGGCAATAGGCTTCATCACTGTCGAGTTCTGGAGCAATGGAATCCAGCCCAGACTTCAGAAGAGGAGATTCCACAAATGAAAAGAATCGGCTATGCCGTGATGCTGGCAGTTCTTGTGGTTGCAGTGGTTGTGGTGGTCCGGGCTGCGCTCCTGAAACCGGCCGCGGTTTCAGTCACGCCCGCAACGCCGGTTGTGCTCGACAATGCCGGCGCTCTTCAGCGCTTTGTCGGCGCGATTCGCATTCCAACCGAATCCCAGTTTGAACAGCCGCCCGATCAGGCCGCGATGACCAAACTGCGCGACTACCTGCAGCAAAGCTTTCCGCGCGTCCATCGCACGATGCAGCGCGAAGTTCTACCGGATGGGGCGTTGCTCTTTACGTGGAAAGGACGCGATCCCGGGCTGGCTCCCGTGATCCTGATGGGGCACATGGATGTGGTGCCCGTGCCGGCCGAGGCTCTTCCGCAATGGAAACATGCTCCCTATTCGGGAGACATGGCGGATGGGTTCATCTGGGGCCGGGGCACTCTGGACGACAAGATTCATGTGCTGTCGTTACTTGAGGCCGCGGAAACCTTGATTGGCGGCGGGTTTACGCCTGCGCGAACGATCCTGTTCGCCTTTGGAGACGATGAGGAGAATGGCGGCAACTATGGCGCGCAAAAGATCGTGAAGCTACTGCAGGAGCGGGGAGTGCATCCGGAGTTTGTGGTGGATGAGGGCGGCGTCATCATTCGCGGAGCAATCCCGGGCATAACGCGGCCAGTGGCTCTGATCGGAGTGGCCGAAAAGGGGATTCTCGATGTGGAACTGAAGACGACGGGGGTCGGCGGCCACTCGTCCGCGCCGCCGCGTCACACCGCGATCGGAGAGCTGAGCATGGCGCTCACCAAGCTCGAGGCACATCCCTTTCCGGGTTCGCTGACCGTTGCGGAAAAGGAACAATTCGCCACGCTGGCGCCTTACATGCCGTTCTCAAAGCGCATTGTGCTGGCCAATCTCTGGCTGTTTGGGCCGGTGATCGTGAAGATGGGGCTCAGAGATCCGGAACAGGCCGGGGCCTTTCACACTACCACCGCGGAGACGATCGTAAGCGGAGGATTCAAGAGCAACGCGCTGCCACCGAGTGCGCGAGCGGTGGTCAACTTCAGAATTCTTCCGGGTGAGACGACGGCGTCGGTGATCGAACGAGTGCGCAGGATCATCGACGACCCGGGCGTCAGCGTAGCCAGCCTCAGTTCCTTCACTGCGCGCGATCCGAGCCCGATCTCCCCGGTCGACTCAAACGGCTTCCAGACTCTGACGACGAGCATTCACCAGGTGTTTCCGGATGCGATTGTCTCCCCTTACCAACTGAATGCCGCCACGGATTCCTCGTACTATACCGTTCTTACGCCCAATGTGTACCGNNAACGAGCGAATCGCGCCGGAGAAGTATTTGAAGACCGTTCAATTCACGGCACAGTTGATCCAGAACATCCACTAACCACCACCTGCGGTGGGGCCAAACGCTCGCTATCCGCTCGCTTGGGCTTTGTTGCTGCTGGCCCACTGCAGCGGATCAATGGTGGGCTGCGGCGCGGGCGGCGCGGCGCTGGGCGAACTGCTGAGGCGTGAGGATGGGCGAGAGGTCGCGGCCGGCGAACATTTCGCGGAAGAGGGTCATCAGCTCGTCGTGGATGAGGCCGTTCGAGGCCAGGTTTTCATTGCTGTTGAGTTGGAATTTCTGCCCGGCGAAACCGGTGACGCGGCCGCCGGCTTCTTCGACGAGCAGGNNCGAGGTCGAGGGCGGCGGAACCGGCGCGGCGGACGCCGTGGGAGCGCATGGTGAATTCGTGGTAGAAGTGGACGTTGGGATTGTCGTGTCGCTTGCGGCTGGGAAAGCCGGTGGCGATGAGCGATTCAGCCAGNNTCGGCGGTGAAGAGCTCGTCGCGCATGGGGTCGTAGATGACGGCGGCGACGATGGTTCCGTCATGATCGGGCGCGGTGTGGGCTGGCCGGTGTTCGAGGCCCAGGGAGACGCAGAAATGCGGGAAGCCGTGGGCGAAGTTGGTGGTTCCGTCGAGCGGATCGACGTACCAGCGAAACTCGCCGGCCATGCGCTCGCGGGTTCCCTCTTCACCGTAGACGCCGTGCTCGGGGAAGGCTTCGGCCAGGCGCGTGCGGATGAGNNTCGGTTTCGACGCCCTGGGCAAGGAACTCGCGGAGGCGCGCGCCCGCTTCACGGGCAATGGCTGACGCTTTGGGAACCCATTGGTATTCCTGAGAGCTTTCCGTGGCCGCGGTCATGAAGCGGACCCGCTTCTCTTTGCGCCCTCGCCGAGTGGACCGCGCTTGCGGGTGGCTTCAGAGATGGTGCGGATCTGGTGCTTGTAGATGAAGAGGTTGGGCAGGCCCTCGCGGGTTAGGCGGAGCATGGAGTCGTCGAAGTACTCGATCCAGCCGCGCACGGTTTCTCCGTCGCGGAGCTTGATGGAGACCACTACCTGGCGATCGCTGAGGGAACGCAGATAGAGGGCTTCCTGGCCGGTTTCGCCAGGCGGAGGCGTCTTGGAGCGGCGGCGGGACGAGAGCGGCGAGGTCATGATGCCATTTTAGATGCAGGATCAGAGATCAGGGGTCAGAGATCAGAGATCAGTTGTCAGTGGTCAGTTTTCAGTTGTCGGTTGTCAAAAGTCGGTTGGGGTTGGGTGCTCAGTCTTTTGCTTTGTCGTCGTCCTGGCAGGTGTCGCGTTCGGCGCAGGTGGCGCAGTCTTCCGGGGTGTCGCAGATGCGCTCTGGGGGCCCAAGTTCGTCGCCGGTGTCGGTGTGGGTGATGGATTCGACGGTCGTGATGGGGGATGATGAGTGGGTTGCGCTCGACGTTTTGCGAGGCGATCTGGATGCCATAGAGGGAGAGGCCTGCGCGGCGGGGAAGCGGTGGAGGCGGGTGTGGTAGTAGCAATAGGGCTTGCCGCGTAGAGCCGGTGTGTGGCACTTGGCTCCGCTGGGCATGATGTGGCGGCATAGGTTGAACATGGCGAT
>PMWR01000610.1 GCA_003166055.1 Acidobacteriaceae bacterium | reverse complement strand
CTCATAACCCAAAGGTCGCTGGTTCAAATCCAGCCCCCGCAACCAAATAAAATCAACAACTTAGGTAGCTTTCCTGGCCCTCGCGACTACCCTCAGTTGCGTGGGCGTTGCGGATTGTTGCGCCGTCAGCAGCCTTTTCCCTGGCTTCTCATCGAGACGATCGACAAAAGAGACGTCTGCGCCGGGGACCAAGTGACCGTAGGTGTCCACCGTGACCTGAATCGAACTGTGGCCCATCTGCTCTTTTACGTAGACGATGGATGCCCCGCGTTGGATCAGTAGAGAGCCGAATGTATGCCTCAAATCATGCAGCCGGATCCTCCTGATCCCGGACTTCAATAGCACCGGGACAAAGTGCCGATGATAAAAGTTGTCTGGATCGAGAATCTTCCCGTCGTGCGATGAAAAGACCAGTTCCCTAGAAATGCCCGACTTCCCTTCTTTCAAGGCCGCTTCCAAGCGAACGTCACGCATCTTGATCAGCACGCCGCGCAGCTGACGCGACATATCCACGCGCCGACTCTTCTTGCTCTTGGTAGTTGTGTGCTCCCGGCGGACGTAGTTGTGCTGGACGAGAATGAACCGATTCCCATCCTCGTCGTCCTTGCCAAACTCAATGTCGCCCCACTGAAGCGCGACAAGTTCCCCTCGCCGCAGGCCGGCTCTCACTGCCAAGAGGAAAATCGGATAGTATTCCGGGCTGATACGCTTGGCGGTCTCCAGGAGTTTCTCTGCCTCATCTGTGGTCAATGCGATTCCCTTCACCTCCGAGGTCTTGGCGGTTCTGGTGAAGCGGCCGAGATTTGCCGCCGGATTGGATTCAAACAAACCGTCTTCAATCGCATAATTGAAAACGCCACGCAGAATGCTCAACGCATTTCGAACCGTGCTCCGCGTCAGTTCCTTGGCTATCAGGTCATTGATCAGGCCCTTTATATCGTTGCGCTTGATCTCATCCAGACGCATCGAAGCAAATCTGGGGCGGAGGTGCTGACGCAATACGCTCTCATAGCCGCTAATCGTGGAAGTCTTGCATACCAGTTTCGCGTGGTCCTTCAGCCAGAGATCAGCGAATTCACCGAAGAGCGGCTTCTTCGAATTAGGCCCGCCAAAGACTCCGATATCCCCGAGAGCGAGTTTGGCTTCCAGCACTCGCTTCACTTGTATTGCGGCGGCCCGGCTCTCGCCGATGCACTTGGCCTTCCGCCGGCCGTTGTGATTCACAAAAACAAACCACTTGCCCTGCTTCTTCCTGATGGTTACTCCCATTGCTAAGCTGCTTTCCTAAACTGGTTGATGATCTCGTCAGCGACGCGGCCAACGTCGATCGAGCTAATCGCGCGAAATGGGTGCGCTTCAAGCCAACGATCAAAGTGGGATCTCCGAACGAGGATCTTCCCCCGGTCTACCTGCACTGCCGGAAGAGGATTCAGCGGAAGATGTATCCACTCCCGCAAGGTCCTTTCGGACACATCTGCGTATTCCTGAAGAGCCTTCAGGTCCATCCATTCCGGGTTGCGTGCGACACTTGAAAGCTTCGAGATCATTCTGATTGCACTCGGTACGTGGTCGAGGGCCAATGCTGCTGCCGACTTATTTGCGCAGGTACTCTGCTGCGGCGAAGTACCCGCGTGCAAGGGTTGTGTCGTGCAACTTGAAGTACCGCTGAGTGGTCGTGAAGCTGTTGTGCCCCATAAGCTTCATCAGCACCATGCTGGCGATGTTCGCATTGGCCAACTGGCTGGCGAAGCTGTGTCGGAGCCTATGAATGTTCAGGTGAGGCAAGCCGAGCCGCCGGCACCAAGTTGCCAAAGTGTACTGGACTGCGCGAACTGAAATGCGCTGTTTTCTCTCAGACAGGAAGAGCGCGGGATCATCATCGGTGCGCGTGACCAGATACTCGGCAAAGAGCTGAAGCGTTGTCTCGTCTACAAAAAACGTCCTGCGCTTGTTGCCTTTCCCCACCACCTCTCCTTCGCCGCCAATTTGTTCCTGGCCGTTGCCGTCTTCCTCCGCCCCGATGTGAATGGTGTCGCGATTCAACGAGCACATCTCCGAGACTCTCAGTCCGGTGGCCAAGAACAGGCTGATCAAGACGCGATCGCGAAGATTGGATATGCCACCGAGCAGTTGATCGAGAACGACGCCCTCGACAGGCTTGGGTTCGTCGTTCTTCTTCCACTTCCGTGTAAGATCGCTCAGTGGGTTTCGCATCTTTGGGTTAGTTGTGGCGCGGACGTATTCAAAGAAGGATGAGAGCGTCGCCAACCGGCGAGCGATCGACGAGTCGGAAAGCCCCGTCCGGTTGAATCGAGGGTTGGCTTGCTGCTTCATGTGATCGATGTACTGATCGATGACGGCGTAATTGACCTGC
Source organism: Acidobacteriaceae bacterium (assembly GCA_003166055.1). The sequence goes on along the minus strand of PMWR01000610.1, from coordinate 7,223 downwards.
GTCAGACGAGAGATGGATCTCTCGTGCAGAAACTCTTGAAACAGCTTCAAGTCATTCCGGTACGAGCGGATTGTCTGTTCACTGCAACCCTTCTTGACTCGCCAGTGGGTGAGAAATGGTTCGAAATTCATGCGTGCTCCTTTCGATGTTGAGCGGGTCGTTACTCTAATGGAATCAGATGGTTATGGACGTGCCGTATAACTCGCTTTATACGCCACGTTGACCAGTACCCCTTGCGGACGTGTCGTATAACTCGGATTCCACGACACGTCCGCCAGGTTGATGCAATCACAAGGGTTAAGCCGTCTTCCGCTTCCGATCGAGGAACTCGTTCACGCTGAGGCTCTTCTTGCGGGGGGCAGCTGCCTTCAGATCACGGGCACGCTTTGTGGCCTCGTCATAGCCTCGACGCGCCACGTCCTCGTCCACCTTCGCGTAGCCGCACATCGCTTCGTAGGTCCTCCAGCCGCCAGCGGCCATCACCGTGGCCGCATCTGCACCGGCTGAGACCAAATTCGAGGCCATCGTGTGCCTCAACCTGTGGGTGGACCAACTATCCCAGCCCGTCTTGTTGAGTACCCTGCCCTGGAATGTCTTGCAGAGCACTCGGCTGAACTCATGGCCGAGCGACTGAACTTGGGACTGGTCCCCACGAGTGTTGTGCAGCAGGTAATCATGGCCACAGTTGGGATCACGCTCCCGAAGCCACTCATCGTGGTATTTCACGGTCTGCTCGGAGAAAAACGCTGTCCTCTCCCGGTTGCCCTTGTTCGGCAAGCCCACAAAAAGGGCCCGCTTCTTCAGGTTCACGTCCTTGAGCCGAAGACGGCAGATCTCTCCAAGGCGAAGGCCAGCCTCCTCAGCGATAGCTGCGGCCAAGCGCAGGCGAGCGTTGCCGCGGTCTTGAAGCAGTTGCCACGTCAACTTCATCTCGTCCACATCCAGTGGACGGGGCATTCTCCAATGCTTGCGAGTGTTGTGGATCAAGGGGATGACCGGGCTCGCCGCCTTCATATACCCCATTCCCCTGGCCCACTTGAAAAAGGTGCCAAGGAATGAGATCGTAGTGGCCGCGCAACGCCGTCCTTCCTGCTCTGCCCAAGTAAGGTACTGAGTAATGGTCCGTGGCCCGATGTTATCCAGCGAGTTGATCCCAAGGTCGTTCAGGAAGAGGAAAAACGGCCCGAGCGAACGCCGCGTTGTCTGCTGCTCCTTGTAGTGCAGCTTGACAAAGCCCTCGAGATACTCAACGACCAGGGCGCGGAATGGCCCACAGTGTTCGGTCAGGTACTTGTTGTGCTGGTAGTCGCCGTAGTGCCTCGATGAAAGGAAGTAAAGCCCGTCTACTGGTTCCCGTTCGGCCCGGCCAAGGAACTCCTGGCCACACCCACACCCGCATGTCAGCACTCGGTTCCCCTTCGTGCGCCGTCGAATCCAGCACTCGCCACAACACGTCAGATAGTCGGCGCGGGCGTCGTATTTGCCAGCGGGAATAAAGTTCTGGCAGCCGGGTCCTTCGCACCTGTGCTCGTTAGGACCGACATAGCGGCCACGCCTTGCATGCTTGATTACTCCCCTGCACTCAAGGCTGTCGCAGATCCTGAACCTGGCACCGGGCCAGGTCTCATGTGCGGCGAGCGGTTCCTGGCAAACTTCACAGGTTCGCACTCCTGCAGCGTAATGTCTGATCATGTCTTCGTACTTCACTGAGCCCTCCTCTGGGCAGTGCTGCGATAGGCGTCAATCAACAGGTCGATGTCTCTCGAATCAAATCGCTGGTGGCCATGGATGAGAAGCTCAGTCAACTGGCGAGTGTCGACGAGCCACTGCACGTCTGCGTCCGGAATCTGGAGCAAAGACACGACCTGCTCCCGCTGCAAGAGATGGCGCTCGGTGGCGGCGTTCACAGCGCCTCCATGAAGACAGCGAGCGACGAGTGGCCGCCACCACGGGTTGATCGGATTGGGAAGAAGCCGGGAAACTCGTCCGCATCATCGAAATCAATCATTGAACGAATCTCGTGCCTCGGGATGCGGAGCAGTTCGTGAAGGTCCTCGGGGTCGAGGCACTGTCTAAAGGGCATATGGCTCAATGGGTTCTCCTGGCGCGCACATTCGAGATGTTTTTGCGCTTGATCCCACTTTGCGCGTGGACCAGGAGGGAGCCAAAAGCTTGCTCAAGGCACGTTTTACGAGATTGCTGGCGACATCGTCGCAGTCCCGCTTAGGTAAAGAACTGAAAACGCATCAGTTGACAGTTGTGGAAAACTGTTGCAAGATGCGAATGATGAAAAAGAGCAAAAAACCGCCGACGCAGGATGGAAGAACAGCACAGGAGGCTATCTTTCGGGAAGGGCTAGTGCACTTCCTCGAATTTGCGGGATGGGCCCAGGATTTCGCCGCCAGGGGTGAGGGGCTTCAGGCCGCGAGTGACCGGCTCCAACCGATCCACCTCGCCTTTCTTCGACGTGCCAAATTCCTGGACCGCGGGGTTAGCTTTCAACGAATCAGATGGGACACCGGATTGCCTCGGTACGCGATCTCCAGAGCCGCTGCCCAACTGGTGGAGCGAGGCTTGGGAACCATTCGAGGCACTCGGACTGACAAGCGGTGGCACGGCTTGGTCATCACCGACGCCGGCCGGGAGCGGATCGAGAGAATTGATCGCAGCATTGCCAAGAGGATGCGCGATGTGGTGGGCGTCTTGAGCGACGACTCCAAGCGTTATTTCCTGTTCACCGTTCATCTCTACAACCTGACGCGGCTCCTGCCAGATCCCCAGACCAGGTTCATCGTCGACCGATCAGATGTGGACCCACACGAGTCGGTAGACCCGGAAGAGATGGAAGTCCAGAAGCTCATGGAGAGTATTGCTGCCAAGGCCCGGATTTCGATGACGGACTCATTGCAATCAGCTATCGAATCCGTTCGATGGTGAAATGGGGAATCGGTACCAGGCAGGGGGTGGGACTCGGATCGTGGGGTCTTCAAGGATGACGTATTTCTCCCATAACAGTGCCGCAGTTGTTTTCGCGAAGTTCTCGAATGTGCCAGGGAGGCTCTCCTTACAGTTGCCGAGTTCGTACAAGAAGGATTCAATGTCATCCGGTATCAGTGCGCTCATTTGTTTTCCTTTCTGTTGCAGGTGCGCCGTCTTGACAGACGGGGTTCATGGGGCGGGCGGTGGGTCGAGCTAACCGCACTTCTTAAGTTCCGTTTCGTGGTTACAGAATGCGTGATGAGCCCAGGTGGTATCATTTGACTGCTCTGCCGGTTCGCAACTGGCAGAGCGGCAACGTCTCAACCGCAGATACGGGCCCGCCTGCCTGGATCGCAAACAAAGAAGGCCCCGANNTCGGGGCCTTCTTTGTTTGCGATTTGGAAGTGAAGCTGCGCAGGCCAGGTGCAACGTTGGTCGCACTAAGCCAGGGCACCTCGTGCACACAGGTCAGGCAGAAGGAATAAATTGGATTATCGTTATATGCGCCTGAAGAGGTCCGGCAGGGTGGTCTGCAGTCCTTTGGCAACTCTTTCTATATTCACGATTGAAACATTGCGAACTCCGCGCTCGATTCCGCTGTAATACGTCCGGTGAAGTCCGCAGCGGTACGCAGCTTCTTCCTGATTGATCCCTTGTTCCTCGCGAATCCGTCGGATTGCTCGGCCAAATCGGATGCGTATATCGAGCGCCATTAATCGTAATCATTTCTGCTCGCATTCAATGAGTACACAGCCGATGAGTCACATGATCATATGATTTGTGACCTTTATCACGGCGCATGGCAGATTCAATCACGTAGGGTTCGGAGAGAAGTAAACTCAGAGCGCTTCCAATCAATCGAATTGCGAATAAACACAAGGCAAATCATCTCCATTCAACTGAGGCCCCCTCCGGGGTGGTTCTCCGGGTTTATAGCGAAGACTCATTCAACTCTTCATCTTCTGAGGCACAGTGATGGTTTGCCCTTGGTGTGGCAGTGCTGTAGATCCCAATAGAAAGTTCTGCTGTGGTCGGCTCCTCGTTGGCGATTCGCAGCCAGTCTGCAATCTCCAGCTCACCGTTGCCGAAGCACCTTCCTTGCCGCCAGAAGAATATGCACTCGCCTCTGACCTCACTTTAGGGAAGATAGCGAGCAAAATCCCAGTCTTGCCATCCATCGCGGGGATGTTCATTTCGCGGTGGAGTAAACCAGTAGAGAGAGCCAAACTGCTGGGCGACGGGATTCGGATCACTCCAAGACAGTCTCCCTCTTTGCATTCCATTCTTGTAGAAGCGGCTGCGCGCGTCGGTGTGCCGTGCCCCGAACTGTTCATTAAGCAGGATCCAACATTCAGCGCGTACACAATGGGCACAAACGAAGACCATGTGATCGTCATGCACTCAGGACTGTTCGATGCTGGGGAACCGGATGAGCTTCAATTCATCCTGGGCCACGAACTTGGCCACATTCGCAATCACCACGTGACGAATATGACGATCGCGCGGTTTCTTGCTAACGGCGTGAGTGGAATCGTGGAGGTTCTCGCTTTACCACTGGAGGTTCTCGCCGCACCACTGGTCGTCGCACTTGACGCCTGGTCCAGAGAAGCTGAAAAGACAGCCGACCGGGCGGGGTATCTCGCCACGTTATCGCCAGACGCCAGTCTGAGGGCCCTCGTGCTTCTGGCCGCAGGTAGCAGGAAGTTGATGTCAGAGATGAACTTGTCGGAATACCTGAGCCAAAGAGAAGGATTAAACACGGCGCAGGCAAAACTCCATTTGTGGCTTGGGGGGTACGATCATCCACATTTGGTCGAACGGGCCCATTCCTTGGTCGAGTTTATTGGCAGCCCACTTGGAAAGTCTGCTACCCGAAAGATGAGCGCACAATATGGCGAAGCGCGGCGGCGCTTGGAGGAAGATCAAAGGACGTCCTCTGGCTCGGGACTCGACAGCATAAAATGTCTGGCGTCCGGGAGCGCCGCCCCGTCTTTCTGCAGATCCTGTGGATTCGAGTTGTCAGGCACTTCGGGTATTTGCAACGTATGTTCCACGCCAGAGTCATAGGAGGACTTGCATATCCATGGACAGCGACTTAGAACATCTTTTAGTAGGAATACTGTTTTTCTTAGCTATCGTTGTCGCGGTGATCGTTGCGGTGATCGTCGCCTTTTTCAAATGGCTAAATCGCAGATCAGGACAGGATAGGCAAGCCATGGTCCACGAGGAGGCAACCGCCGTCCAGGAAGATTATGAGAGGGCGGTGACAAGGGCAACCCTAGCATTCAGCGAACAGAAGCGAGATGCCAACTTTGTCGGCATCGTCATCTGTCAGAAGTGCGGCCACGCCATTCCTCGGTCGAGCGGGATATGCAGTTCCTGTGGTACGCAAATCAATCAAGAGTAGACCTGAAGGTGTATTCGAGGGTGACACAGTGGCTATCAATCCGAACGATTTCAAAATCTGCGGCTCCTGCAGGCATATCAATCTGATGAGCGATTCAATATGCCGTGGTTGTGACCGCAGTTTCTTCGACACCGGTAAATCAGCAAGCCAACAAGGCGCAGGTACCATATTCGGGTGGCTTTTGATTGGCTTGGGGGGCGTATTGCTCTTTGCCTTTCCGTTTGGAACCATCCTGGGCATTTTCCTGATCGTATTCGGATGGAAGAAGAAAGATGCTTCCAGTTTCCATACCATTGAATCTGCAAGCCGGCCAGGTGTGGGCACCTTTATCGGGTGGCTCATGATTGTCTGCGGGGTCGTATCTCTTTTTGCCTTCCCAATCGGAACCATTCTGGGTATTATGCCGATCATTATCGGATCGAAGGTGCTTAAGGCTTCCACCCTGAATGCCAGGGAGAAGCGCACCTCGTTTGAGGGAGAAGCCGTCGATTTATTGTCCGCGCTCGCATCGGAACAAAAGAAAGAGGCTGAGAGCGTATATCAAGCTGGCCTCCAGGCCTTCGGTTTTGAATCGTACGAAACGGCAATCACAAAGATGGAACAGGCGATCAGATTGGGTGCCAGTGACAGGCAGGGCAAGTATGTATTGGCAGCGAGCTATTACAACCGGGATCAATTCGATAAATGTATCCCCATTCTCAAGGCTCTCGTAGAAGACCATGCGGCACCTGTGGGGGCGGCAGAATTGCTTGCACGAGCGTATGTCCATAAGGGAGTTAGCGCTATTGACCAGTTGGACTTTATGGTCAAGCAGGGAACTGCCTTCTCCCAATCTCTCCAGGACGAAATTGCGCTTGCCTGCGCCAAATACTGCGAGGAACAAGCTGACACTTCTCCGAATGCCGTCGTTGCCATCGAGCGCGCCAGCCAACTCGAACCGAACGCTCTAACCCATGTCAAAGCCCTCATTGCAATTGCAGTAAAGCAAGAGAACTGGCCCCAAGGCCGTGGGTATGGTGCTCGTCTTCCGATTGGCCAACATGACGCCGGTAGCATTGCTCTCTATGCGCTTTGCCTCAAGAAGGCGATGGATAATTCCAATGAAGCTGTTCAGGTGTTCCGCGCTCAGCTTGGTAACCACCCTGAGGATAGCGAAATCAGACTGCGTTGCGTTGAGGTGTTTATGGCCCAGAAGGAGTTTGATCAAGCTGAGAACCTGTTGCGAGATGGAGTTACGGAAGATCCAACCGACTTGCGAGTTCGTTATCATCTTGCATTGGTCTATATGATGTCCGGGCAGATACAGGATTGTATTGGAGAACTCCAGCAAGTGCTCAGAACGGAAGGCTTTGAGTCCTATCGGTCAAAAGAGGAAATTTACGTGCTTCTGGCTCGTTGTTTTGTCCGATTAGGGATGCTGGAAGCGGCGATGAAGCAGTTCCTTCTGGCCGGCAGGAGCGAAAAGCACCTCGACGATCTTTACGAGTTGGGTTTGAGATTCGAAGAGGCCAGAGATGGACGCAATGCGCGCGCGTGCTGGGAAGAGGTCTATGCGACCGACATCCGCTTCAAGGATGTCGCAACTAGAATAGGTAGCGCCCAAGAAAATGACTGGGCACCACACCCTTGAACTTGTTGCGCGGGGGTTGCAGGCTCTGCCGTGTTTTGCCGGAGTCTGCCGAGCTAAGTTGCTTATCTTGCTTAGAATCAGTGGCTTTTGACCGACTCATAACCCAAGGCTCGAGCCGGCAGACTGTGGGTTCTATCAATTGTGCGAAACTCTTGCTTGAGAAACCGCACCATTAGGATGACACACTTCACCACGAGGCCGCCGCTT
>PMWR01000544.1 GCA_003166055.1 Acidobacteriaceae bacterium | reverse complement strand
AGGACCCACATGCTGTTGACGAGCGAGTGAACGAGCAGGTCGCCGGTGGCTGCGCCGAGGTTGGTGTATCCCGCACGGAGGGCTTCGGGTGTGGTGACGGGCACGGAGCTGAGGGTGCCGACGAGCGACCAGGTCCCGGAGGAGATGTAGAGGGCGGAATCTAGCGGCGCGGCGATGCCGGCGATGGCGGAGGCTGTGTCGTGGCAGGCGGGGGCGATGAGCTGGGTGTTGCGGAAGGCGTCGAGCTTGGCGAGCGGGCCTTGCAGGCGGCCGAGGAGGGTGCCTGTCGGCACGATTGGCGGGGCGGCTTCGATGGGGAGATCGAGAAGACGGAAGAGGTCGCGGTCCCAGTCGCCGGTGGAGAGCGAGACGAGGCCGGTGTGGGTGGCGTGGGTGTATTCGGCAACGCGTGACGCGCCGAGCCAGTGAAGTATGAATTCAGGCATGGTGACCCAGGGGGCGCGCGGGTCGATTCCGCAGGCTGGGTCGGCCATGAGCTGGCAAACGGTGTTGATGCGATGGGGCAGGACGCCGGTGCGCTGGTAGAGGTCGAGCGGCGGAATCAGCAGGTCGGCTGCGGCTTTGGTGGCGATGGTGCGCTCGTCGCGGTAGCAGAAGGGGTCGCGCAGCGGACCGCCGTTGGGACCGAGGCGGACGTAGTCGACGCCCCAGGAGTCGACGGCTATGGAGGCTATGCCTTCCGGGCCGGCTGCGGCGGCTTTGCGAAGACCGGTTTCAAGGCCGGCGAGGATGGTTTCGAGGGGCCAGTGGAGCGATGTGCCGCGATGGACGGGGCCGTTCGGGATGCGATGGATTAGCTCGATGGTGGGTTGGTCTTTCTCACAGCGGAGCAGCGAGACGCGGCAGCTTTCGGCGCCCAGGTCGATGGCTATTCTTGCGGGTTGTTGCATCGAAGGCCGGCCCCAAATCTAGTGTCTTGCTTCACACCCATGCCGCAAAGGGCGCGTCATGGATGGGGCACATATTATTCAGTCGCAGTGAGCAGAAATCAACGCAGGAAAGCTTCGGCCAGCCCGCCGTCTACCGGGATGATGTGGCCGGAGGTGCAGCGGGATTTTGGACTCGCCAGAAACATGATGGCTTCGGCGCAGTCGGTTGGGTCGATGGGTTGATGGGTGAGCGTGCGCTGGGCGTAGAAGCCGGCGAGGAGGTTGCGGAGCTCGTCATCGGAGAGCGAATCGTCAAATGGGATGTTGTATTTGGTGAGCGAGGCGCGGACGCGGTCGCGGGGGAACATGGTTGAGCCTTTAACCACTGTGGCGGGGCTGATGCCGTTGACGCGGACGCGCGGGGCGAGGCCGACGGCGAGTTCGCGAATGAGGTGGGAAAGTGCGGCCTTGCTGACGTCGTAGACTTCGCTGCCGCGCTTGGGAACTACGGCGTTGGCGGAGCTGGTGAGGACAATGACCGCGTCGAGGGCCTGCTCGCGGAATGGCTTGGCGGCTTCGTCGGCGAGAAGGTAGTTGGCGGTGACGTTGACGTCGAGGGTGGTGGACCACATGGCTTCGGAGATGATGCCGTCGGGCGAGGACGGGAAGAGAGCCGCGGTGTTGATGAGGATGTCGATGCCGCCGAAGGCTGCGATGGTGGCCTTGATTGCCTTGAGGATTGATTCGCGGTTACGGATGTCGACCGGGGTGACGGCGGTGAATTCCCTGGAGGTGACAGAGGCCAGTTCGGCGACTACGCGCTGCGCGGCGACCTCGTCGCGGTCGGCTACGACGACGTGGGCTCCGCGGGCGGCGGCGAGGAGAGCGACTTCGCGGCCGATGCCGCTGCCTCCGCCGACGACTAATGCTATGCGGCGGCTTAGCTCTTTTTCGGGGGGCTGGCGGCGGATTTTTGCTTCTTCCATGGCCCAATATTCGATGCGGAAGGCTTCAATGGCGGGGAGGGCGACGTAGTTAGTGAAGACTTTGAAGCTGGCCGGGTCGTTGGCCGGACCGCACTGCGGGAGGGTGCCGGTGACTTCACTTTCGGCGAGCAGGCTTGCGCCTTCCATGACGTGGATGGCGTTGGTGTAGAATTCGCCGGTGATGCGAGCTTCGGTCTTGGTTTTGCCGAAGCTGAACATGCCGAGGCCCTGGATGAGGACGATGGTGGGGTTGGGGTCGCGGAGGGCGGGCGAGTCGGGCGTGGCGAAGGAGTGGTGGTAGTCGGCGTACTGCTGGCGGTATTCGTCGAGCGAGGCGATGATCTGCTTGCGGAGGGCGAGCAGGTCGGCGCCTTCTGGCCACGGGATGAAGAGCGGGCGAATCTTGGTGCGAATGAAATGGTCGGGGCAACTGGTGCCGAGAAAGGAAAGATCTTTTGCGTGAACGGAGTCGACGAACTGGAGGACGTCGGGGGCGCAGGAGAAGCTGGAGATCCAGCGGTTTTTGGTGCTGACGCGGCCGCGCAGGTAGGGGGCGATTTGGACGGCGAGGTCGTGACGGTCAACACGGGCGGGAACGAGTTCGCCACCGAAGCGTGAAGAGCCTTTGGCTTTGCCGTGGCGGTCAATGAATTGACCGATCTGGTCGATGAGGGTGATGGTGTTGAGGTAGCACTCGCGCTGGGTATCGCCCCAGGTGAAGAGACCGTGGCCGCCGAGAACGATGCCGTCGCAGCCGGGGTTGTTCTCGACCGCTTTACGCATCATGAGGCCGAGTTCAAAGCCGGGACGCTGCCAGGGAACCCAGACGAGGGAGTGGCTGAATTCTCGATTGAACTCGTGCATCTTATCGAGACCGTTGGCGGAGGCGGCGAGGGCAATGCCCCAGTCGGGATGGAGATGGTCGACATGCTTGAAGGGCAGAAAGCCGTGCAGAGGCGTGTCGATGGAGGCGGCGACAGGGTTGTTGCGGAAGGCGGCAACGGCGTACATGGGGACCATGTCGTCTTCGAAGTCGACGCCTTTGTAGCTGCGCTCGAGTGAGAGGAGCTTGTGCTGATAGAGGGTGGCGAAACCGGCGCGCTTGATGCTGCCGAGGTCGCCGCCGGAGCCTTTGACCCAGAGCACTTCAACGGGCTCGCCGGTGAGCGGGTCGAGCTCGGTGACCTTGGAGCTGGTGTTGCCGCCGGCGAAGTTGGTGAGGCGTAGGTCGGAGCCGAGCAGGTTGGAACGGTAGCGGAGGAGTTCGGGCTCATCGAGGGAAGCGGCTAGCTGCGGGTCCCAGCGGTCTTCGAGGAACTTGAGGGTGGCGGAGGCGGAAGTGGCGAGGGTCATAGCTTTACCAGTTTACGAAGATTGGTGGGGCGCAGCCAAGAAAAGTGGTTACATCGGAGAACAATCGCATTTGAATTGCCCCGTACCTGGGATTTGCGATTTTCGATTCATGGCGTGGGCGGGGACGCAAGAAAGGGCATCCCGCGTGGCGGGGTGCCCTTTTTCAATCGGTTGGGTTGTGTGCCGGGTACTGGGTCTACTTGAAGGAGGCGATGGCGCTGGCCTCGTCGTCCTTGACGTCAAAGACGGTATAAAGCTTGGTGAGCTGGAGCAGGTCATGCACCTTCTTGGTCAGGTTGAGGAGCTTGACCTCCGCACCCTGGTTCTTCGCCGTGGTGAAGGCGCTGACAAGCTCGCCCAAACCGGAGCTATCGATGTAGTTCACGTCACCCAGATTGAGCAGGATATTCTTGGAACCTTTGCTGATCAGGTCGCGAATGGCATCGCGCAATTGCACACTGCCTTCGCCCAGAGTGATTCGCCCGCTGAGGTCGAGAACGGTCACGCCGTCCACTTCACGGGAAGCAATAGTAAGTGCCACGGGAATTCCTCCTTGTTGGTACTTCGGTTATAGCACTTTAACAGGTGGCGGCTGTGAACTTCCACCACTTACCAGATGGTCAGCAGGGATTGGTCCCCTTCGGCTCCTGCACATCCTGCGCAAGCACCCTATGTTTTATTGCTATCCGGCGCCAGATGCTTGATCAGTGTCAACTCGGTTCCTGGATGCAGTTGTCGAAAGTGTACCTCATCCATGAAGGAACGGATAAGGAAGATGCCACGGCCAGTGCCTCGGAGCAGGTTTTCCGGGGCGAGGGGGTCGGGCAATGTATCGGGATCCAGACCCTTGCCCTGGTCGGCGATGGTGAAGACGAGGGACGCGCCGGTGTTTTCAAAGCTTACGGTGATCAATTTGGAGGGGTCGTAGTCGTTGCCGTGCAGTACGGCATTTACGGCAGCCTCGCGGATTGCCATGGTGAGATGGAAGCGTTCGTCCTCATCCAGGCCGGCTTCCGCGGCCATTTTCTCTGCGACAGCTTCTACTTCGCTGACGCTTTCCATGGTGGAACTGAGCGAAAAACTCATTCGTCCTGCCTTCGGTCCGGTCACCTGCGTCTCGATACCCCTTTTCTGGCATGGGACGGGACGCACTCTCCCCTTCCGCGCCTCAGGAACCTTGCTGGCAGTTTCATGGCTGAAGGCGATTGTGTCAAGCAAACATTGACATTTGCAATTCCGGGAGCGACTCGAAGCTCTTCATGCAGGGTCCTTGAGAAACCTGATGCATCTCCAAGTCCAAACCGGCCCTCGAGGGAATACACTCACCTCATGAAGCCACGCACTACAGCCCGCGTCAGCCTGACGGCGATGCTCGGCACGCCGGTGACCGATGCGCAGGGGCATCTTCGGGGGCGGCTGAAGGATGTGGCTGTGGCAACGGGACCGGATGCGGGCAAAGTGGCTGGGCTGGTGCTGAAGACGCGCACCGGGCTGTTTATTGTGCCCTCGGAAGAAGTAATGGAGACGCCCGCGGGCACGCTTGAACTGCGCTCGTCGGGCGAGTTGGTTCCGTTGGAGGAGCAGGGTAACTACCTCTACCTGCAACAGGACCTGGTGGACCGCCAGATTATCGACATTCATGGCCGCAAGGTGGTGCGGGTGAACGATGTCGAGCTGGAGTGGATGGGGCGGGGCGCNNGCGGCGCACCTGCTGCGCGTGGCCGAGGTAGAGGTCGGGCTGCGCGGCGCGTTTCGCAGGGTGTTCAAAGGGTTATTGCCGCGGGCCACGCTGGAATCGGTCTCCCGCAAACTGGGCGCGCACGGAATTCCGTGGCAGTTTGTGGACGTGATCGAAGTGGACCCGGCGCGGCGCGTGAAGCTGCGCATCGAATACGAGCGCCTGGCCGAGATGCACCCTTCCGATCTGGCAGAAATTCTGGAAGACCTGGCGCCGGCCGAGCG
>PMWR01000266.1 GCA_003166055.1 Acidobacteriaceae bacterium | reverse complement strand
GTGCTTTCTGGCCCGCGTTCCCTCACCACCAGCTTCTCTGTTGAATGTGCTCCAACAGCCAGGCGCAGCCGATAGAGACTTGGCGTAGTCTCCGCCGCCTTGATGCCGTCGTCCAGCGTCCACCCATTGGTCTGCCTTGGGTGTTCAAGAAGCAGTACGCGGTCCGCATCTCCGGAGTTGGTCGCCGAATAGGTCACGGACGAAACTCCCGTATGCGTCTCAATCACCACTCCTTTCAGTATGCGCAGATGCTGGAGCGCGCGCGTGTTTTCGCGGAATGCAACTTGCACCCGAACGGCCTGATCGGCGGCGTACGAGACCAGCCGCTTCTCACCCGGATGAATCGGGTCCAGCAATCCCTCGCCCGCAAACTCTCCGTTTTCGAAGATCGAAAAACTCCCCGAGTCCAACGTCAGCTTCGACGTGTTCTCCAGCCACACCGCGCGCAGCGGCGTCCGCGAGTGTTCGCTCCACAGCGTCACGTGCTCGGCCGGCAAATCCTGTTGCAGAATCGGCACCATCGCCGACTCGTTCTTGTGAATCGTCACCGGCTGCGCTAGCGAGTATTGGAAGAAATCGTCGAATGCGTTCGTCGAAACATCCCCCTCCCCAATCGCATCCGAAGCGCGGTAAACGCCTTTCATTCGCACAATGCCGCCACCGACATTCCCACCAGAGCCAGGCCCATATCCGTTTCCTGAGCCGACGCCGGCATTCAAGGTCTCCAACGTCTCTAAATTCTTTCCCGCCATGGGGCCTGCATTCACGGTGACCGTTTGCGTCGCAGCACGGCCCGCCATGAATGCCTGAGGAGGCGCAGCCGGCGTTGTCAAAGATCTATCCTCCTTTTTCATCTCCGCCGCCTCATGCGTCTCCGGCGCAAACTGCTGCCCCATCGCAATCGGAATCTCCGGCCTGTGCGTATAAATCGGCTGGCTCAGCGGCTGAATAAAGCTCTGCGGCGCGCCCGCCACCAGCGACAACTCTACGTTGTCCCAGTCCGCGCCCACCGTGTTGTCCACCACCGCCCAGCCCTGCATTGTCGCATTCCCGTTGGCCATCCGCGGAAACACAATCCGGTACGTCGACTTCCACACCGGCACTTCGCTGATGTAGCTCACCCGCAGTTGCCGCTCGCCCGCGCCGCGGTCTTCCAGCACCAGGTGACGCACCTGCTGGTTCTGCGCCGAGGCAACAATGTCCAGGTAATTCGCAAACTGCTTTTGCAGCGCCGGATCGATCATGCGCACTGAAACAGCATCTGTCAGCTCCGCTGTGCGCAACGCTCCCGCATCGGTTTCAACAATCAGATAGTTATGATCGTCCGACGTCAGGCCGTTCTTGTCCGTCTCCCTGCGAAATTCAATGTTCACCAGTTTGCCCGTAATCGCAGCGCCTGCGCCCGTCACTTCCACGCGCTGCCCGCGTAGAGCCTGGTAGATCGCTATCGTCGCCGGAAAATCCTTCAACCCAAGCGCCAGCGTCCTCAATTGCTGCTCAATCGGCGTAGTGGAGTTGTAGTTCACCGCGGCCACCCGCCCACCACCCTCATCCAGCACCGTCAGCGACTGCAGCACGTCGTTCAGTTGCGACGAGCTGAAATCGATGGCCACACGCTGACTGCCGTTTACCTGGCCCGCGTGCTCAAAGTACCCCACCCCGTTCTTGTAGAGCACCACCTTCCGCACCGGCAGGTCCTTCACAACAGGCGACAGAGAAGCCGTCCCATTCGACGCCCCTGCTGCCTTTACGGCTGTTTGGGATTTTGCACCTGCATTGGATTTTGCGTCTGACCCCGCCGGCGACTGCGCGCCAGCTGTGAGAGTGAACGCAACAAGGCTCAAAACTACGAAAATTCGGCGCATGTGTCCTCCTCGGACTTGTCCGTTGGAATGCTGTTCCTTTGGACAGATGCGAGAGAAAAATGGTTCCCCGATCAACGCAATATCGCTTCCGTCCATAAACAGAGAACGGCGCCCACGCAGAATCTTGCACGAGAAAAATGAACAACTGGCGCTTCGACATCGTCGTCACCGCCGCCGTCGACCCCGATCACGTCCTGCTCGACGTCGATCGCACCAACAACACGCTCACCGCGAAGTAGCAGCGTAGTTTCCCGTGACTGGACCCCTTATGCTGAACCCTTTATTGTGATCTGGCTCGCATTCATGGAACGCCGCAAGCGCCCACAATAGAAAGTTCGAAGAGCTGGCGATCCGGCCGTTCGCCTGAATCGCCGCCAAGGGGAGACCATCCATGAGTGACTCAGGCATCAAAGTTGTTGCCTTGAACGGCAGCGCCCGAAAGGGCGGAAACACAGCCATCCTGCTTCGCTATGTATTGAAGGAGATTGAAAAGGAAGGGATTGAAACCGAACTCATCGAACTCAGCGGAGCCAAAATCCATGGCTGTCTCTCCTGCCGCAAATGCTCGGTCAAGAAAGACCATCGCTGCACCCAGACCGATGACATGGGCAACATGCTGATTGAAAAAATGGAGCACGCGGATGGCATCCTGCTCGGTTCCCCGACCTATGTCGCCGATGTCTCGCCTGAGATCAAAGCCCTCATGGATCGCGCCTGCCTCGTTTCCAAGGCCAACGGCGGCATGTTCCGCCGCAAAGTGGGAGCAGCCGTTGTCGCCGTGCGTCGCGCGGGCGCCATCCACGCCTTCGACGCCTTGAACCACTTCTTCCTGATCAGCGAGATGATCGTGCCCGGTTCGTCCTATTGGAACATCGGTTACGGCCGCGAAATCGGCGATGTCGAGAAGGACGACGAAGGCATCCAGACCATGAAGACTCTAGGCCAGAACATGGCCTGGCTCCTGAAAGCGGTCCATAACGCGAGCCGCACTTGAAATCAGCGAACGTCTCCGCAAGTGTCTTTCTATTCCCTAGTCCCTAAGTCCCTCAGTCCCCTAG
>PMWR01000038.1 GCA_003166055.1 Acidobacteriaceae bacterium | reverse complement strand
CGCCACCGGTCGGAGTTCGCCAAACCGCGGTAGCCGCTCACGGAAGCACTACCTGTATAACGTTTCTGGTAGGAGACTTGGGCTGTTGGCACCGGATGAGGTTCGTCAATGCTATTCAATGGACGCTGGCCGACTTTCCCCTTCTGATCCAATGCGCGAGCGTCCAAGTGCCATCGGTTCCCAAAGAACGGATTGCTCGGACCTGCATCTATTCATGACGAGGGAAAAGCCCAGCCCACCTTGCGTTACTTGCCCAAAGGATAGGAATCGAGTTGTTCGGAGGCCGGTGATAGAAGACTACAACAAAACCACAGTCACCAAATCCCTTTGGCTTGGAGCCTCCCGCGATCCCGCCGTAGTGAAGAAGCCTCGCTCTATCAGCGTTGGTGAAGTGCCTGCACTGTTCAGAAAACACGCTGTCTGATTCACGCAATTCATGAGCAGGCATCGGAGATATGGACGTTTCGGCCGAGATTTTCTGTCGTGCCGCCCTTGAGGCCGCTACCAGGATCAGGTATACCCTTCCAACTCCGGCGAGAAGTGGCCCAAATGAAGTCACCGGATCATTCCATGCATTACATACTTGCGTTCCGGTCCCGCTGAAGTCATCTAGGAGAACAACGACATCGTCCAGACTTAGCCTGTGCGGATCATCCTCCGGTAACATGGGCAGCCGAAACAGATCACTCCGAGAAACGAAAAGCTCACTGAATTCCTTCCTATCAAGTCCATTCGCAATCCTAAACTGGTAGAGCATTGCGTCCCCGCTCTCTCCAGCGCTGCTGGACATTGCCGCGAATCTCCATTTACCCTTCCGCGTCGTGGGATTCTTGTGCCAGCCATGCGGAACGAGCGCTTCCAGAGTCTCACGATACGCCGCGTGAATCTGACTCTGGCTATAGAAATCAACCGAATCCAATACACGTGCAGCAAGATCACGATCCCGGCTGGCGAATTGGTTCAACCAACTCTCGATTGTGACGTTGATGATTCCTTCTCGGTAAGAGCCAAAACGATCGATCCATCGCTTATACCTTTTGGCATCTATGGGTGTGCCGGGAGCAGAAGGACGCTTCATTTGCTTTCCCTCCGCCCCATGGCCTTCAACTTCTCACGAATCAGCTGCGCCAAAGACTCAAGACGGTCCCACATTGCTTCCTCGCCGTAATATTCTTCAACCTCGATAGCGTTTATCTGTGCATATAGGCTCTCCACAGATTTCAGAACCTTCTGCGCCTCCGCCGTGACTTTGGCGGACTCGATATTAAGGTGGTCAGGTGTCAGCAACGGCCGTTCGGCGAACTCCTGAAGACGTGTTGAAATTGCTGGGATTTTGTTCGCCTTCACGGCGTTGTTAATGTACTGCTTCACAATCCGAAAGTCAGTTACGGATTTTATGCCCTTTTGCTCAACCTTCTGAAGCATGTCATCCGTAAACTTATCCTTTTTGAACCAAGGGAATTTTCCAACTTCGCGGTCGTTTCGGACGGGGTACAGCTCGATAAAGAAGTCGGCCTTCACTCGCTTGTCAGGGTCCGCGTCAAGCATCGTGTCTTGATAACGCTTACCGTAAGAGAGAAGCTTCTTGCACCGGACCACGACCGCCTCGTCAAGTCCGGTCAGCTCCGCGAGGCGCTTTTCCTTTTTCTCTCCCAATACCCGCATCAGGAGCTCAAGCTTGAGGGCAGTCGGCATCAGCTCCCAGTCTTTTCTCAGCTTGTGAATCTGGAACATCGTGACGATATTCTGGACAAGAGTTGGTTCAGCAACCTGGTTGACAGGGATCTCTTTAAGTCCGACTTCCTGAGCGCAAATCCATCGGCGTTGGCCGTCCAGAATGATGTAATTGCCTGAGCTTTTCTCTTGGTAGACCGTCAATGGAACAAGGATTCCGACCCGTTCGATCGATTCGCGAAGGATATGCAAGTCTTCTCGATCGAAGAGCAACCTTGGATTATGCGGGTTGGCTTTAAGCTTTCCGGTGGGCAAGTTCTTAACGCCAATTGCTCTGACACTATAGTCCTCTGGCATTGTTACGCCTCTCAAAGATTTGAAATTAGCAGCTCGTTTGCCATGGCGCGGTGTGCTGCGAACCCCGCCACGTTGCGCCTGACAGTTACGGTTTCGTAAGAAAAACCCTTCTTAAGAATATCTGCCTCCTCAGACTCCGCATAGCTCACAACGAAGTCTATGCCAGCAGCATTCAGCCGATCCATCCAGGAACGGAGGCGCGTGATGTCTTCGTGCGTGAAGGTGCCGGGGTCGTATTCCCTGAATACCCTGCGCGCCCGGACTGCATAGGGCGGGTCCATGTAGACAAGGTCGCCCCGCTCCGCATGTGTCAGAATCTTCTCAAAGTCCCCACGCACAAACCTCGCCCCGCGTAGGTGCCTGGAACACTCCTGAAAGATATCGTCTTCCGGCACGGCGCCGCATCGGTCTCCGCTGTACGGCACGTTGAATTGACCCGCTAGGTTCGTGCGGTAAATCCCGTTGAAACAGAACCTGTTGAGGTAAATGAATCGGGCAGCGCGCGCATGTCGCTCCAACTGCGACGTGTCCAGTGACCTGAGTCGCAAATATTCGCCCTTATTCCATGGCGGCAGAGTGGCGAGCTCCTTGAGAACTGCGCCCAGCCGATACTTTACCTCAATATAGGTCGAAATGAGCTCTGGATTCAGGTCGCCGAGGATTGCCTTCTTGGGACTCAAGGCAAAAAAGAGGCACGCTGATCCAGCGAAAGGCTCCACATAGCGCTCGTGATGCGTCGTCCAGAATGTTTTCAACTTTGGCAGAAGTCTGCGCTTACTGCCGGCCCACCGAAGAAAAGGCGGGCAGTCTTCTGTTGGCGCTTTGGCGGCGGCGACCGGCATTCTATCCCTCGGAGGGTCAACTCATCATAATGTAAAACTGCTAAGGCCATCACGGAGAACAGGTTGGTGCATAAGAAAGCCTGGATCGCGCCATTTTGGTGAGAAGATCATCCCGACAAACGCCGTTTTCACAAGAGAATTCTGCGTGGGCGCAAATCAGCCAAACCACTCTTTGGCCTAAACGAAGGCCGCATCGTCTGAAGCACTCGCTGTTTCAGCCTCTCTTCGGCAGCAGGC
>PMWR01000177.1 GCA_003166055.1 Acidobacteriaceae bacterium | reverse complement strand
GCGGCGATCATGTCGACCTGGTGGGCGTTGAGGGCGCGGTAGAGAAGGCCGAGGTCCATGGTGCGGGGCGGGGCGGCGAACTTGAGGCCGTAGGCGGCAGTGAGGCCGGGCAGGCCGTCGGGCCGCTGCTCGAATTCGTACCCAACACCGAGGCGCCACTGCGGCGTGTATTGCGCGGCCTGGCTCAGGGTGGTCAGGTGCAGGCGGCGGGCGTCGTCTCCACGAATGACCATGGCGAAGGTATTTTCAAAGCCCAGCGGCTGCGCGACGGTGACGTTGTAGCGCGAGGCGTAGAGGCGGCGGACGGTGTCGAGAACGGATTGGGGATTCCGATCGACGGGTTGCTTGAGGATCGCGGTGAGGGCCGTGCCGGTGTATTCGACGTAGGCGTCGATGCGGCCGGAGACGAGCGCCTGATGGCAGATGTAACTGCCGGCGAGATAGAAGCGGCGTTCAACTTTGAGATTGGACTTGGCTTCGATCTCCTGAGCGAGGAGTTCACCGAGGACTACCTGCTCGGTGAAGTTTTTTGCGCCGATGACGGGGTGGTCGGGGCGCGGGGGAGAGCAGGCGGTCAGCAGCAGACTGGTCGCGAGTGTTGCTAGAAGGAAACTGGATGAAGGGCGGAAAAACCCGATGGCCGACGGTTTGCCTTTGTGCTCTCCCACCCATCGAGCAAAAAGACGCTCGATGGATGGGGCACCCACAGTTTCATCCTCCGCGGGCCGGAGATGCCGGTGGAGAACCGATACGAATGCGCGGCGTAACGCGTGGCAGATCATGGCGCGCGATCCAGATGGGCCGAGGTGCGGAAACCTCGCTCGATGAGGCCGAGAGCGGCGTCGGCGGCGAGGGCCAGGAGTGCGGCGGGGATTGCACCGGCGAGGACGAGGCGGTTGTCNNGCAGTCCTGAGCCCCGCCAGAATGAAGGACGCGGAAAGAGGCAGTTCGACTTTGGTAAGCAACTGCCAGTCGGTGAGGCCGAGGGCGCGCGCTACTTCAGTGACTGCGGGGTCGATGGTGCGGATGCCGGCGTAGGTGTTGCGCAGGATGGGGAGGAGCGCGTAGGCGGTGAGGGCGACGATGGCGATGCGGGCGGCGCGGTCACCGAGCCACGGCAGAGGCAGAAGAAAGCCGAACATGGCGAGCGAGGGGATGGTCTGGAGGATGTTGGCGNNCCGGAATGGCGATGGCCGCGGCGAAGAGCATGGCTGCGCCGGTGAGCCAGAGGTGCTCGAGGGTGAGGGTTCCGATCTCGCCGCCGTATTGATGGAGAAAGCCGGTCATTGCGTCGTCCCCGATTCCAAAAGGTCAGGAGCTGCGCACCGTTCGCCGCGATGGAAGGCTCGGATGTAGGCAACGATGTGCGGCTCGCGGGATTGAAGGAACTCCGCCGGCGTGAGGTTTGCAATGAGCTTACCTTCCTGGAGCAGCACGATGCGCTGGGCGAGATAGAGGGCTTCATCGAGATCGTGGGTGACGAGCAGGACGGTCTTCTTCGACTTGGCTTTATTCAGCGTATCGAGAAGGTCGCGGAGCATGTCCTGCATTTCGGCGCGGGTGAGGGGATCGAGGGCGCCGAAAGGCTCGTCCATGAGAAGGATTTTGGGGTCGGCGGCGAGTGCGCGGGCGAGGCCGACGCGCTGGCGCTGGCCGCCGGAGAGCTGGTGGGGATAGCGGGCTGCGTAGAGGTCAGGGTCGAGTCCGACGGCGTGCAGCATCTCGTGGCTGCGGCGAACGCGGTCGGGGCGTGGGCGGCCTTCGGCTTCGAGAACCAGGCCGACGTTGCGCTCGACCGTGAAGTGCGGGAAGAGGCCGGTTTCCTGGATGACGTAGCCCATGCCGCGGCGGAGTTGGATTGTGTTGGCGGAGCGAATGTCGTTCCCGTTGACCAGCACTTCACCGCCGGTTGGCTGGACCATGCGGTTGACAGTGCGGAGCAGGGTGGTCTTGCCCGAACCGCTTCGGCCGAGGATGGCGGTGGTGGTTCCCGCTTCGAGTTGGAGCGAGATTCCGCTGAGCAGCAGGCGGCCTTGCTGGGCCGCGAAGGTGAGATTCCGGAAGGCAATGGCTTCGTTTATGGGGGCTGCGGTCATTGGCCAGTATTACCATGCCTCCTCACAGGACACGAGCGAGGTCACCCATTACTTGCCGGCGGCGATTTGAGAGGCGAGATGTGCCGCGGCGATGAGGTTCAATCGGGAGTAGATGCCAAACGGCGAACCATCATCGAGGAAGCCTCCGCCTGGACCTTCTGTTTCGGTCAGCATCTGGTCTGCCTTCTCTACCGTTAGTGAAGGGAAAGCAACTGTGAGCAGGTATCCCGCCTCCGGGGCAAGCTTGGCGACATCTTCTGGTGCACCCATAGTTTTCGGATAGACGACAGGCAGATTGTAGGTTTGAGTTGCGTCATAAAAGGCTGCATCCGCAGTCCGGTTGCTGAAGCGCCCGGTGTCCTCTTTCGCGCATGCTTCGATCGTGTTTCCGCATCCAGCCTCCAAGGCTGAGACCAGTTCCGTGCGCGCATTCTTCACGGCATTCTGAAAGTCTTCGGTGGCGAGAAGATGCGCCATGTCGTAAAGGGCCAATGTCCGCCCGCCCATCACATCCATGGCATAGTGCGAGCCCATGAGGATGCGGTCGTTTCCGTATTCCGCGCCTCGCGCGATCATTTGCTCATATCGCTCCGGAATCAGAACCGCCAGCAGTACTGCGCCCGTATAGCCATAGGTGGTGTGGCCGCTTGGGTATGAAGGACTCTTCGTCAGATCCATGGCCGGGCCATGGTTGTAGAAGTAGTTGCCGGAAAGGATGTTGAAATAGTCCAAACCAACAAACTGTGTAGTGCTTGGCTCGGTCTGAAATGGACGTGAGTTGCCATAGGGGCCTGCTCCAGTGCCTCCGGCCGCAAGACCGTAGGCTTTGCCAAAGACATCCTGCGTTCCACCAATCTCCTTCAGAATCGCGGCCGCATCGGGCGAGACTGGCGTTGTTCCATTCGTGGTCTGGTTCGCGAAGAGATATTTGCCGGAATTCGAATGTGCGCTAGAGATCGCATTTGCGCGCCTGATCACGTCGGCGACCGACTGCTGTAGCCTGGATGTTTGCTTTTGATCAATGTAATGAAAGCGTGCCAAGTAGGCAGATCCGAGGCTCGTACCCAATCCGTCGGCAAGTTCCGCAAGGTTGCTACCAGTGATGAAAGCATCTCGAAGAGCTTGCTGCTGCTGTTCAGCAAAGGGGAGCAATGTCGGTTGCGGAATGGAACCTGTCTGGATACCGCCGGTGACACGGAGGTTGGCGCCAAGTGCGGCTTTGCCCTCGTTGGTATTCAGCAACACGGTCACCGGCGCAAGTCCCTTGAGCACCGCGATGTCCGCGGCGGATTGGCCTTGAGCCTGAAGCCACCCTAGCGAGCAGAGTGCTGCAATTGCTAACGTCACTTTGGTCTTCATCTGGCTTCCTTTGGTTGGGGAATGTTCTACTTCGGACGCATTCAATCATGCGCCGCAAACGGGCTTAGAAAAGTCACAACCACTATAGCAAGGACCAAAGCAGCGAGAACGCAGAATGGGTTTAGGGACGCCTATTTGTCCCAAGGGGCCTGGACCCGTAGAATCACAGATGGGCCGGCGGTCGGCCGGGCCGGAGCGGTATCAGGTGTCGATGAATCGGGTATAGATGAGCGAACAGGAATCAGGGAATTCCAATCAGCCGACTGCGGTTTCGCCGGCGTGGATAAGAATCGAGCGGGCGCGTCATCCCCAACGGCCAAACCCCATGGAATTTATCGAGCGGATCTTCACAGATTTCAGCGAGATTCACGGGGATCGCGCTTACGGCGACGACGAGGCGGTGGCGTGCGGCATGGCGCGGCTGAACGGCGATGAAGTGCTGGTGATTGGCAACCGCAAGGGCGGCAGCACCAAGGAGCGCGTGCGCCGCAACTTCGGGATGCCTCATCCCGAGGGCTACCGGAAGGCGCTGCGGTGCATGAAGATCGCCGAAAAATTCTCGCGGCCCGTGATCAGCTTTATTGACCTTGTGGGCGCGTATCCGGGCCTGGGAGCGGAAGAGCGCGGGCAGGCGGAAGCGATTGCCCGAAACCTATTGGAGATGTCGCGGCTCCGGGTGCCTACGATTTCAATCATCAGCGGCGAAGGCGGATCGGGCGGTGCGCTGGCCCTGGCCGTCGCCGACCGGGTGCTGATCCTGGAGAACGCGGTTTACTTTGTTGCTTCGCCGGAGACATGTGGATCGATCATGTGGCGCGATGCAGCCAACAAGAAGCTGGCCGCCGAGGCCATGCGCATCTCCGCGACGGAGGTGGCCGCGCTGGGCTGCGTGGATGAGATCATTGCAGAGCCGCCGGGGGGTGCGCACCTGGACCATGAGACGGGATCGGGGTTGCTGGGCACCGCGCTCAAGCGGCATCTGGCTGAGCTGAAGGCGCTGCCGGTGGATGTGCTGGTGGCGGCGCGCCAGAAAAAGTTCCGCAACATCGCCCAGTTCTACACGGAAGGTTAGTTTGGTGGAGCATCGGCTGGCGAAACGATTCGGGAGGTTGAGCGCTTGCATGCAATGGGGCCTGCGAGAGCTTGCGCGGGACCGCGGGCGATCGGCAGCCGGGGCACGCGCATGAACCCTAACGAATCGCGCGGCGGCAGGTTTCGCGCCTACATTCAATTTGTTGCGGCTGTTCTCTATTTCTTTCTGGCGCGGTCTCTGGCCCACCGCGGCGCGCAGGTGCTGGCGGGGGAACAATGGGCTCCGCTGGTTGACCAGGCTCTGCTGGTTTTTCTTCTGATTGCCGGCTATGCTGCCATGGGATTCTGGGTCGACCGCCAGACTGACCCGGTCAGCGCTCAGGGATTGCCGCTCCGGTCAGGTTGGCCGGGCGAGGCGGGCATCGGGCTGGCTATCGGCTGGTCGATTGCCATCGTGTGTGTTC
Source organism: Acidobacteriaceae bacterium (assembly GCA_003166055.1). Next base: position 3,032 of record PMWR01000177.1, on the reverse strand, counting down.
TGCCGATGCTGCTGGTGGGTGGCATTGCCATCGTGCTCAACCTGCATGGCTCGGCCTGGGGCTGGCTGGTGGCGGACGCGGCTTTCTTTGCGCTGACGGCGCTGGCGGAGGAGGTTGCCTTTCGCGGATACGGATTTCAGCGATTCATGAAGGCGCTGGGTCCGGTTGGAGCGGCGGTGGGATTCGCTCTGTTCTATGCCCTGGTGCAGGCGCAGACTACCGGTTCGAGCCATGCCAGCTTTGCGGTTTCATTGGTTCTGAGCCTGCTGCTTTCAACGGCTTATCTGCGCACGCGGGCACTGTGGGTGAGCTGGGGCATTAACTTTGGGTGGAAGGCGATCCGCGCGCTGCTGTTCGGGCTGGCAGTTAGCGGCGTCAGCAGCCACTCGCCGGTGGTGCAGGGCGACCCGATGGGACCGTTCTGGATCACAGGCGGCGGGTATGGCCTTGACGGCACCTGGATTACCTTCATCGCGCTGCTGGCGGCGTTCCCATTTCTCTACCGCGCGACCCGCGATCTGGACTACCGTCACAATGCGCCGGTGATCGTCCCCGGAGGCATTCCGGTGGATCTGGATGCGGCTGCGCGACGCCAACACGAGGCTGCGATGGGGCCAGTGGAACCTGCTGCTCCGGCGCTGGTACAGATTCTGCCGGTTGCGGCGCCGCCGCCGGCGGTTCCGCTTGATGCTCCGCCCGCATCTGAGGAATAGAGCCTGGCGGTGGCTCGCGGTGAACATCGTCCGATACCGTCCAATTTGCTTTTTCAATCAAAACGGGACTATCTTTTGGTTAATTCCGGAAGCTGACATGGGAGGTCCCCATGAAACGTCTAGTCGTAGCCCGGCAAGCGCGGCCAATCCCCGAAAGGGCCGAAAGCGCCAAATTCAAGAGCCTGTTTGCGTGCGCTGCCGTCACCTGCGCTTTTGCGGGACTGTTTGCGGCTGCTTCGTCCTCGGCGCAGGTCACGATTGATTCCAAGACCGGGGCCGTGAAAAATGAACAGACCGGATCGCAGGTGACGGTCGACCGGCGCTACCAGCAGATTGCGCCGACGCATGTCGCGCTGACCAAATCAGAACTCGATCCCAAGACCAGGCTGGAACTGATCCGGCTTTTGCAGTCGGAGCAGGGGTTTGCCATGCGGCCATTTCCGCGCGGCCACAAGGGGTTGACGCTGGCAGCCAACGGCAAGTTGGAGCCGGTGGGGGAGACCTATCTGAACCTGGTGACAAGCCAGGGCATGTCGGCCAAGCCCGGGGATCGCGTGGTGCTTACCAATATCAAGTTCGATCGCTCGCGGATCGTTTTCGATTTGAACGGCGGCCCGGACGCGAAGCATCGCTTCCTGCGCCATGTGCAGATCGGCATGGGCGGCCCGGATATGACGGCCCCGGTGGTGCAGGGTCAGGATGAGCATGAGCCTGTCGGTGCGCGCCTTACGCTGGCGTTTGAGAACCATGTGCCGGTGCTGACCGGGGCGGAGGTCAAGGCACTGCTGGCGCCGATGATCTCGTTCGACGTGAAGACGCCGATTCAGGCGTATACCGACACGCTCCCGGCGAAGCTCAAAGAGGCCATCCTCGACCATCATGTGATGGTGGGCATGAGCACGGACATGGTGCTGTTTGCCAAGGGACGGCCGGATGGCAAGTCGCGCGAGATGGATGGGCAGATGCCGTTCGAGGAGTGGATTTATGGCAGGCCTCCCAATGAAGTGGATTTTGTCAGGATCAACGGCAATCGCGTGATTCGGGTGGAAGTGGCGAAGGTGGGGCAGGAGCCGCAGGTCTTTACCAAGAATGAGGTGGAAGGGCTGATGCGCACCGACGGGACGCCGCTCGATGCCGGGAACACCCGCACAGTGGCCGAGGGAGACGTGCAGCGCAATCCCGACAGAGAGGCTGCGGACGCTCCGCCCAGCCTGCGTAAACCGGGAGAAACACTGCCCGCCGACGACACCAGCGGCGACCGCACAGGCGTGATGAAGCCGGTGCAGTTCCCGAAGGCGAAGACGGACGATCAGAATGGCGGGCAGCCGGCTACGACGCAACCGGGTTCGGCGCCGCCTGTACCTGCGACTGCTCCAACAGCTCCGGCGTCGACGACCTCGCCGGCTACTGCGCAGCCTGCGCCTGCGGATGGTTCGCAACCGGCTACGCAGCCGACCAAGCCTCAGCCGTTTTTGCCTTCGGGGAGGTAGTGTCCTAATTTCGATCCGCAGTGCGATGAACGGCTTCTTGATTGGCAATTGACCGAAACAGCACAATTTCAAGCGATTTCAGGAGTTCAGTCCGATGATCACCAGTATCCACACCCTGATTTATTCCGACGACGCCCCCGCAACGCGCGCATTCCTTCGCGACGTCCTTGGGTGGCCCTACGTTGAGGATGCGGCGGGCGGAGGCGCGGGTTGGCTGATCTTCAAGAGCGGGCGGAGTGAGATGGGCGTGCACCCGACGCACATCGTCCACGAAGGCAAGACGTACGAATCGCCGCGGCAGCATCAGATCTCCCTGATGTGCGACGACATCTCACAGACGGTCGCTGAGCTGAAAGGCAAAGGAGCGGAGTTCCACGGCGAAGTTCAGGATCACGGGTACGGACTGGTGGTCATGATGGCCGTGCCTGGCGCGGACGACATCATGCTTTACGAGCCCAGGCATCCGCTGGCGTACAACCTTTGACCGATTCAAAGGGCAACTAGCTCACTCCCACCGTTCACCCTTCGCAGGGCATGGTTCAAATCAGGACACGGCCTTTGGGGGCGCGCTGAAGCCAGGAGGCAGACCTTGATGTAAACTGGAGGGAGCGAGTCCGGCTCCTGCTCCCTTCAGGCGAATCCGATGCCTGGAAACTGCGGCAAATCTTTTCAAGAGAAGAGGGTGAGCTAATGACCGCGCCGTTGAAGCCGCGCGCAGCAGATTTGCGCGTGTGTGCAGAGACAACCCCAGAAGGAGAAACACCCGACCGATGGCAAAAGTAGCAAAAACAGGTGATCGCAAGAAGGTAATGGACACGACGAAGTCGAC
>PMWR01000356.1 GCA_003166055.1 Acidobacteriaceae bacterium | reverse complement strand
GCACTTGTCAAGCAAACATTCTCCGGCGCTCAATGTATCCCCTTTATCATCAGCGCCTTCCGCTGCAAGTCCATTTGCCGATTGTTTCCTTGAATCCGCTAACATGTATTTAAGGGTTGTGTTCTCTGAGTCAACCCGCTGCGTCGCGCCCGGCTCTTGGGGCGCACACAAGAATCCGCCTAAGTTCCACGTTTTCAGAAATCTGGCTTCCAGGTTCCTCAAAACAAGGTACTTATAGTAGAACCCTGCCGCCAGCACGTTGAAAAGAAACAACTTGCTCCAAACATACCGGGGGGAGTGGGGGGAGGGTATGGGTTGACGAGTGCCTGATCGCCAGCGCTCGAACCGAGCGTCCCGGATGCAAACTCAGAGCCTCCGGTCGAGTGACCGGCAATCCGAAATCACACCGCTGACTTGCTGACTAGCTGATTTGCCGACTCGCTGTCTTGCTGACTAGCTGACCAGCTTTACCGCCCGGCCATCGCCACCATCAGCCCAAAGATCAACACCGGCAACAGCGCCAGCCCCGCGTAGAGCATTGCCTTGCGTTTATCCAGCGGGAAACGTGCCCGCAACGCCGGTCGCCGCGCTCCGTCTTCAACAGCAACCCGCTCCTGGTGCTCCAGTTCCAGAGCCATTTCACTGGCGGTCGCGTAGCGGCGGCGCGGGTCGCGCTCCAGGGCACGGTCGAGAATCTCCTGCAATTCGGCCGAAATCTCCGGCCGCAGCTTCCGCGCCGGCCTGGGATCGTGCAGCACGCGCTCGTTCATCACAGCCAGCGGATTCGGCCCGCTGAAGGGCGCCTCGCCGGTCAGCATCTCGTAGAGCATGATGCCCAGCGAATAGATGTCGCTGCGCTGGTCGCCGCGCTGGCCCTTCACCTGCTCCGGCGCAATATAATCCGGCGTTCCCAGCATCGGCGTCACGTTTACGTGTGTAATGCGGCGCGCGTCTTCCTTCATCGCGATGCCGAAGTCGATCAGCTTGATCCTGTCCGCCGAGTCCACCATCACGTTTTCCGGCTTCAGGTCGCGGTGCACCACGCCGTGCTTGTGCATGGTGTCGAGCGCGTCGCAAATCTGTAGCGCGAAATTCGTTGCCCGCTCCACCGGCAGCCGCTTTTCCTGATTCAACACCGTTCGCAGCAGGCGCCCATCCACCCACTCGATGACCATATACAGGCGGCTGCGCTCTTCGCCGTCAAACGTCTTCACCACTCCGGGATGGTCGATCTCCTGACCGATCTCCTGTTCCCGCTCGAACCGCGCCACCAGCACCGGATCGGCTTCCATCTCCGCATGGGGAATCTTGATAGCCACCTGGCGGCCGTTGTTCATATCTGTCGCCCTGTAGAGCGTAGACATGCCGCTGCGCGCAACCAGCGCATCCAGGCGGTAGTGGTCCAGCGTGTCTCCGGCTTCGAGTGTGGTCATCAGCGCGTACTGCATATCAATCTAATCCTTTCACACGAATCGTAAGAAAACCGAAAGGAACATCGCAAGGTTCCGTCATAACCCCTTCCAATCGGGCCCTCTCTCAGGCGCGAAGCACTTTCTCCGCACAAACTGGCCATTTCAATGCCGGGAATTCTGTGTTCCTATTCCTATATGCCCCCTTTTCGAGGATTCCTGGCGTCCTGCCTCCTGATTGCCGGGACAATTGCGGCCATTGCGCCCGGGACGGCGCACGCCCTCGAGTCCAGGACCCATCCCGCCCATCCCGAGCCGCCGCAGGATACAGGCTTCCTGAACCGCACGGTCGAGTCCCACGGAATCGCCTACCGCTTCCAGGTCTATTTGCCCGAAGAATGGCGCCGCGACGAACGCCGTCTATGGCCCGTCATCCTGTTTCTGCACGGACGCGGTGAGCGCGGATCGGAAGGCATGTGGCAGACGCAGATCGGCCTTCCCCAGGCGGTGCGCGACCATCCCGAGCGCTGGCAGTTCGTGATCGTCATGCCGCAGTGCCCTCTGGACCGCTACTGGACCGACCCGGACATGGAGGCCATGGCCATGGCCGCGCTCGATCAGGAAACGACGGAGTTCCACGGCGACCCGGAGAGGATTTATCTTTCGGGTATTTCGCTGGGCGGGTACGGCGCCTGGGAGCTGGCGCGGCTCCATCCTCAGCGCTGGGCGGCCCTGGCTATCGCCGCCAGCGGCGTCTTCTGGAGCTATGCCCCGGAGCGCTGGCAGGAGATGTCAACCCTGCCGGCCGAGTACGCCCGCGCCCTTGGACGAACGCCGGTCTGGCTCTTCCACGGAAGCGAAGACAATGTGGTGCCGCCGCGCGAGAGTGAATTGATGTTCGATGCCTTCAAAGCCTCCGGTGGCCACATCCGCCTGTGGCTCTACCAGGGACTCAAACACGACTCATGGACCCGCGCCTTCGACGAACCGGAACTGCCCCGCTGGCTGCTCGCGCACCGCTCCGGCGGGGCGGAGCCGCCTGCCATGGCCGAGCGCCTGGTGATCCCGCTTCATCCGCAGATCATCAAGCTCACTCCGGCACAGCTCGATGCCTTCACCGGGGAATACACAGACCCCCGCAATCACCCTACAGCCACCATCTTCCGCCAGGGAGACCTGCTTTACAGGAAAAACTCATCGGGCGAGATCGAGGAAATAGCGCCGGAATCCCCAACCGTTTTCTTTTACCCCAACGGACCCAATTCAGCACGACTCACCTTCGAACACGATGCGCAGGGGCACGTCATCGCCCTGGTTCTCCGCGACGACCGTCACGAAGAGCGCTGGGAACGGCATGCCCTGCCCG
>PMWR01000085.1 GCA_003166055.1 Acidobacteriaceae bacterium | reverse complement strand
CGCCCTGCTCGTTCCAAACTCCGTCACTATTGCATGCAACCACGCGAAACAAATACTTCCCAGGAGGCAAATCCGTGTAGAAAGCCTGCCGGCGCGTCGAGGCATCGCGCCAGTCATGGTCAATCGGATCGAGGCGATAACGAAAATTCACCTTCTGCGGAATAGTAAAGGTGGGTGAGGTGTAATCGATCTGCAGGTCGCGCGGATGAGGGGGGAGCCTAAGGCTACCGGTTGCCGCGAATTCCTTTCGGTCGACAGTGACGGATTCGATGTATGTCACTGCGGGGAGAGCTTTTTGCGAGAGCCTGGACGGATCCAGCATCTGCACTACTCCCGAGTTCACAAACCAAACGCGCCCATCTGACGAGTTCGCTGATGATTTGAAGGGTGGTCGGGCGGATGGCCGGGCTCCATCCAAAGCGTCGTAAAAATGTGTCCGGATTACGGTTTCCGGGTTAGCCCACCATCGCTCGAACTCGGAGTCCGAGAACTCAACGACGCCGCACTGAGTATTGAGCCACCAGCGTTTCTCCTTGTCTTCAACGAAAGAAAAAATGCCCTCACAGGGCAAGCCATTTTTCGCCGTCATTCGCTGCACTTTACCTTGCCGCAATCCGACGAGGCCGTCGTCAAAGGCGGCCAGGACAGATCCGTCTGCTTCGGCAAATATCTGATTGGCCGAGGGATTAGCTTTAGAACCTACGGGGAAGCTCTTCAGAACGCCGCCGCGAAACAAATCCAAGTTCCCCGTGTGAGTGCCAATCCAAATTCCTCCCTGCGGATCCGGGGCAAGACGGCCGGTTGGAATTTGCGATCGCGAGAATTCTTGTTGCACTTGGAAATCGCGGATACGTACGAGCTTTCCCGTGCCGGCGCACTCTGCCCAGATATTCCCGTCGACGTCCTCGATCAAGTCAAAGACCAGTCCAAGCGGATGATGATTTGGTTCGGGGAGGCGGCGAAAATGTCCATTCTTGAATACATAAAGCCCGTCATCCACCCCGATCCACATATTCCCGGCCCGGTCTTCCAACAAAGACGCGACTTGGCTTCCTGGAAGTCCGCCTCCGGTGCGAATCGATGAGATAGCCCCGTTCTTCTCAATGCGATCGAGCGACTCCGCATTCGCAACCCAAATTGAGCCATCTCTGCTGGCGGAAACGCCTACCGCCCAGTCTTTTGCCAAGCCCTCAACGGCTGAGAAAGTCGTGACGAGCGGGTCGTGGAACTTGTCTACACCATTGCTAGTGGCAGCCCAGATAATGCCTTCCCGGTCTTCAAAGAGTGTGCGGACGAAATCGCCGGACAAGCCCTCCGCCCGTGCATAGTGGTCGACAGTGTTTCCATGGACACGGAAGACGCCGTCGTTATCGGTGCCGACCCAAAGATTGCCTTCGCGGTCGAAGTGCAGGGCGAAGATGCCGAACTTGCTTCCATCGAAAGACCCCGTGACGAACGATCTGACAGCACGATTTTCGAATCTTGCAAGCCCTTGCCCCAGTCCTTTTGAAACGATGCCGACCCACACGGAACCATCGGACCAACGTGCCAGGCTCATTATCCCCGGGGCTCCTGTATTGGACTTCAGGCCTTCGATCGGGTACACCTCCGAGACGCCGGAATGCCAGTGGACAAGGGCGGTCTGCCCTCCGAGCCAAAAGCCGCCTGATCCGTCCTCCACTATCGCATCGATGGGGGAAATCGGTATTCCATCTGCTCTTCCGAAGCACTTTACTGCGCGCTCGGTAATATGGCACACAGGCTCTGAAATACCATTCTCACCTCGTACGACCCACACCGAGCCATCAGAGTCCTCGCTCAGATTGCCCGCATTCGGCATCGTCCCTTCCAACTCAAAATGAGACGTAACAAGCCCACCTTTGAGGTGAGCGATTCCGTTCGCTCCAAGCACCCACAGCCCACCTGCTTGGTCGCCAACTATGTTTAGGATCCTGCCGATCGAGCCAGCGTCAGCAGGCAGACGCCAAGGGCGAAACTGGACACCGTCGAACCTGTAGATATCACCACGAGAAGATAGGAACCAGAGGAAACCATCGGACGTTTGCGCAATCGTGTACATGCCAGAGGGCGCGGAACCATCCTGGATCCGCCATGATGTGTGCATGTACTGGGTGAGGCGTTTGCTTGGATCGAGGGCGTAAGCCGGGTTCGCCAGTAACAACACACAGGCGAGGCAAGCACCCAAACCCGCCGCAACTGCGGTCCGGGGCCATTTAGAACGAAGCAGAAGCGCTCGGCGAGAAGCCATCCTTTCACCCTCGCAGAATACAGTCAGGAACCATCGTTCCAGATAAGATAAGGCGTGCCCGTAGTTTACCTAAAGCATGAACAACAAACCATCATCCCGAGCACGCGGTAACGTGGTCGATTGTACTAAGTCGGCATCAAGATGCGCTGGGCGGCCTCGGCTCCGTGCCCAATGCCGAGCAGATGGTCGCGGCATGTTGGTGCCGCTCCGCGCTACGTGTTTCCCTGGACGGTTGAATGGGACTCAAACCCGCGAGTGGGCAGGGTCCTTCATTAAGGTAAAAGCCAGCTATTGAAAACCATACGTGGGATTTCACTGAATTGCCCATTTGATTGGGACCTGCAAGGCTGAGTTTGCAGAGACTTGGCAATGCAGAAGACCAGATTGACTACCAAGAGAATGCCCGATTGACGGTACAGAGTCGAGAGCAGATGGCGAGGACCGTATGAGGGGAAGTCTGATGCTGAAGCAGCCTGGGCCTGCTTGAATATCAGCCCGCGCATGGCGGCCAAGCGAGTGGACCGGTATCAAGAATTGGGCTGGATGNNTTTCCTTTCCGCTCGATTCTTTGGCGTACCGTGATCGTCGAGACACTTGTTTCATAACCTGCCGCATAAAGACTCCGCTAACACGGAATCTGGCGCCTTGATCCGCAAGAGCCTGCAATAGATCTTCCCCCTCAGCGCTTAGAGCGGTCACACTCCGCAAGTCGATGACGAGTTCGCGATGGTCACAATCAAAGAGAGCTTCCTGTCCAATTCTCTTCAACTCGTTGGTCCAGGGCGCAACGAGCTTGCCTTCCAGGACCAATTGGCGCTTAGTACCGTTCTCGAAAATGGAAATCTTTAACATTTCTTACTCCCATGATCTAAAGGCAATCGTCGCGCCAAACGAAAAGATGGACTATCTTTTTATTTTTCAAAGAGTTAAAGGCGCCGAGTCGATCAAGAGTCGAAAGAGTCGAGAGTATCGTCGACAGGACGAAGGGCATCCTTGCTTTGATCTGAGCCTCATCACGGCTTGATCGGACGAAAGACGTTCAATTCATTGCGGTCGCGCTGGAGGATGTGGGATCAGACGTAATCGTAGGGATTGATTTCGAGCCTTTTCATACGGGAGATGAGGGTGGTGCGGCTGATCCCCATGCGTGCCGCGGCACCCTCGGCGCCTCCGACCCGGCCTTTGCATTCGGTCAGTACGCGGACAATCTCGTCATGCTGCTTTTTGGAATGCTCGCTTTCAGCGCTCTTGCCTTTCATCGAAGCAACCGTCTCTCTGACGATTCGTGCAATGTCGTCTTCCGATCTTGAAGCCGAGGCCCGCACCGGTTCGTCCTTTTTGGACTTGCGAAGCTCCCCAAGCGGAGCGTCTAGTGACTTGCCGCGAGTCAGAATTACGGCTCGCTCGATAAAGTTCTCAAGTTCGCGGATGTTGCCAGGCCAGTCCCAAGCCGTAAGCCCCTTCATTACGGATACTGGAACCGCTTCGATGCGTTTTTGCATCTGCTTCGCACACTTCTGCACAAAGTAGCCGACCAGCAGCGGAATGTCCTCCCTACGATCTCTAAGTGGCGGAATGCGTATGGGAAACACGTTCAAGCGGTAATAGAGATCGTTGCGGAACTCCCGGTCGGCAACCATCTGTTCCAGGTCGCGGTTGGTAGCAGCCACCAGCCGCACGTTCACTTTGCGCGTGTGCGTGCTGCCAAGCCGCTCGAACTCGCGCTCCTGCAAGACCCTTAATAGCTTCGGTTGGATTTCGGCTGGAATATCGCCTACTTCATCCAGGAAAAGCGTGCCCTGATCGGCCAGTTCCATGCGCCCGACCTTTTGAGAGATCGCGCCGGTGAAAGCTCCCTTCTCATGCCCGAACAGTTCACTCTCCAGCAGGCCGGTGGGGAT
>PMWR01000537.1 GCA_003166055.1 Acidobacteriaceae bacterium | reverse complement strand
CTGACGTAGATGTGCGAAAGGGCGCGACTTCAGTCGTGCCGAAAGAGCCTAAAAATATGTGGGGGGCTTCAGCCCCTGAGGGACGCTCTCTCACCGGCCACGCGCTATATTCGAAGTCGGCATCAGCCCGCATTTCTCACAGGCCAAGAAGGAAAGTAGCGCGGGTCTCCAGACCCGCTGTACCGCGGACGTCCACGTCCGCCGTCGGATTCTGAGCCGTGAATCTTGCCATTTCTTTTACTTGCATTTCCTTCAGGAATCGATCACGATAAATCCATCACCCACCTGCGGCGTGCCGCAGGCCCAAAAGCCGTATGTGAGCAATCACGACGGCTTTTGCTTTTTCTGTGCCCGCTCCGAACTCGCGGGTGCCCCATCCATCGAGCGTCCTTTTGCTCGATGGGTGGGATACCTCAAAGGCCAACCATCGGCCATCGGGTCTTGCCATATTCCATCCTGTTTCTGAGCAGAATCCGCCTTGCCGATAATTAACTCGAGTCGCCGCACAATATCTGTAGACCACAGCACGGGCTAATATCGATTTCCAGCCAGTTTTAACCCGGCGGCATGTGTGATGCTGTCTTCGGGCATGGCCCGCAACCAGCCAATCGCTAACCAAGCAAACGCGATCCAATGTCGTGATAAATCTTCCTGAACATGCGTCCCGCGTCAACCTTACGGAACCACCTGCCAAGGGTCCAGGGCGAAGGGTTGAAGCAAACCACCGGGTTCCCTAAAAACTCCTGCTCGACAGCTTTTCTGTCCATTTTCCTCAGAACGGCGGCATATCCTGCGGCGAACGGCCTGTGACAAAAGAAGGTCTTGTTCGCGCCGATGCCGAATGGAATGATCGATCGCGGCTCTGAGAAGTAGCGGTGAACGCCGTTGATCACTCCGGGCCACATCTCTTTGAAGCAATCGTCAAGAAGGACGATGCCACCCTCAGCCAAAGCGCCCTCAGCCGTGGCTAGATCGTGCGCTGTGATGTCGGCCGTGTGTCCCCCGTCGATGCTGATCATGCGGAGCGGACCGCCGCCAAGCTCCAGCAGTTGCGCGGCGGTCAGTTGCATGGAGTCTCCCTCGTGAACGACTAGGCGGCGTGTATCGGCGTGTCTGCAGAGGTTGCGCTTGAAGCATTCCAGATCCCCCGCGCCGGAGTGATCGATGTTCAGCTCCTGATGCGAGAACAAGTCGATCGCGACTGCAAGCTCATTGTCTGAGCTGAGGAGATAGAGCAGAATAAAAAGCTTGCCGTGATGGACGCCAATCTCAGCTACGCCGCCCGAAAGACGGCTTCTCCGCTGTTCTTCCGACAAGAGAACAATAGCCTGAGGAGCCCCAGGGAAGAGCCAGCCCTTCACTAACTGATGGCCATGCGCGAGATAGGCGTTCAGGCTTTTTGTCTGCATCTACCGATCAATCATATCAGTGCTAGAAGTACCAGGCAATTTGACCAAAGCGAAGTATAAACTCAACTCAAAGCATCTTACTGACGCAAATTCGATGCCTGAGTTACTGAAGGCAGGAGGCGGCGAACGAGCCCGCCGCCCCATTATTCCGTCGATGAAATCTCTCACTCCGCCCAGCTGTAGTAAAGCCCTCCCTCGTATGTATAGAAGTTCGCGAGGTAGGGCGCGGCAGGTGTCGTGTCTGGAGCTGAATAGGTCACCCAGAGAAGGCTGGCAGGGCCCTGCATGCCGTAGTTCATTACCTCCTCTGTTGCGACGCCCTGCGTCGTAACGCTAGCTACTGAAAAGTCTTTGCCGTTGTTGTTCGCGCGATATCCAATATAAAGACTTCCGTTTTGGAAAACCGCAAGGGAAGGGGTCGCGTTTGTTTGCACAGCGCAGTTTGTCGTCCACGGGTTCCATGCACCCGCTACCTGGTTGATATTGCTTGCGGTTGCAGCAGCTATGCTGTCGGCGTTGCCCCGGTAAAACGACAGACAGTTGCCGCTGCTCGCGGAGTACCCGATGTATAAGTAGTCGCCCCAAAAGACCAAGGAAGGATTGTAGTTTATCGTGGGCATGGTCGTCAGATTGTTGCATGCGTTCAGCGTGAGAGCGTTCGCAGCATAGAGCACAGTGCAGATAATGGGGGTCTTTGTGGTCCCGCTCATGAATCCCAGGAACACGTACGGGGAGTTGGGGCCCGCCGCAATCGACGGGGAGTACCACGTGCTGAACCCGGCGGCCACCTGCAGCGGCTGTGTCCAATGCTGTCCATCAGCGGTGGCAATTACATAATTGCTATTGGAAGCGCCCGTATATGCGAGGTACATAACGCCGTTGTATACCGAGAGCGCCGGGTTGGCGTTGGCTGTGATCACGGTGCTGTTGATGGTTATGTAGGACTTGTTGATAAAATTCAACCAGCCTCCGCCATTATTTCCCAACTGAATGTTGCACTCATTGCCAACGCAGGTGGTCGAGTCCAGATATGCGACCCAAACCTCGTTGTTGAAGAATGCCGAGGCGATCCCCGGCTGGCCGGTGTCTTGTCCCGTTACGTTTGTTGTGTAATGGTCCAAGATATCAACTGTCCAGCTGAGGTTCTGGCCATGGGCCGAAACGCCGACGCTCAGCACCGAGGCCAAAGCAACGAGACAGCGAAGAAAGAAATACTTCATCCGAATCCTCCAATTACAGTCGGTTGACTAGTGAAAGTTTTAGCAGCAGCGCCGATCAAGTGTTATGCCGCGAGGCGCGCCAGTTCGCTCGGGTCGCGGCGTCAGCGCCACTTCACGATATGCAGACTATAGGTGATCGTTTCAATGATGGAAAGTTACGGAAGTGTTAGAGTTCTTAGTAATGTTCAATTAACTTTCTCTTCAACTGTTCCAATAACTCCAACAGCGATTCTATTAACTACAGTAGAATCCTGTTGGGGCGAATTGCCAGTCATTCGCCCCAACAGGGAAGCAATAATTTTCGCGCGTTTAGAACTTGTAGACAACGCCAATTCCGGCCCGCGAACTCCAAGTTTTGTGCCGCGTGCCCCAGGTCCCGCCTCTGAGACCTGGGAAGCGCGAAATCCATCCCCATTGACAGCCGTGCCGGAAGCTCGTACCCTCCGTCCATGGAAGTGCACCTAACCGCCGATCAGGAAGCACAACTCTCCCACATGGCCGGCCAGACCGGCAGGAGCGCGAATGAGTTGGTACACGAAATCGTGGAACGCTTCATCGCGGAGGAAGATCGTTTTCGAGCTGCGGTTCAAGCCGGGCAGGACGCGGCTGCTCGTGGTGACTTCGTTCCCACATCTGAAGTCTGGGCGAGAGTGGAGCGCGCTTTGAAGGCCTGAGTCCCCCTGGGGCTTGACCCAATCCAGGTTTGAAGGGAGCCAGCCCCATGCGACATCTCCGCTACGGCGTAGCCATGAGCCTGGACGGCTTTATCGCCGGACCCAACGGCGAGTACGACTGGATCGTGCGCGATCCCAGCATCGACTTTGCCGACCTCTGGGCGCAGTTCGACATTGTGCTGATGGGCCGCAAGACATTCGAAATTGCCAACACCATGCGCGCATCGTTTTCCGGCTCCTGCCAACGCTGGGTTGTCGTCTCCAGAACCCTCAAGCCCGAAGACCACTCCGGCGTCACCATCCTGAGCGGCGGCATAGCTGACGCGGTCGCGGCATTAAAGGCAGAGCAGGGCCCTCAACCGCAAAAGGACATCTGGCTCATGGGCGGCGGCGTCCTGTTCCGTTTCCTGCTCGATGCCGGCCTTGTCGACGCGATCGACGTTTCGGTAATGCCGGTGCTTCTCGGCAGCGGCGTTCCATTCCTGCCCGAAGGCCGTCGCCAGACGCTTCGCCTGAAGAGCAGTAAGGCGCTGCCCAGCGGCATTTTGCAGTTGTCCTATGACATCGCTCCGCAGCCATCAGCAACATGAGGATTATTCTTGAATCCACTTTGCCGATAATTAACTCGCACCAGCGCATAATAGTTCTTGAGAGGGTTCGACTCCATTGAAAACCCGCCCAGGCCACTGCTACAGTCGCCGGCCTCGGAGTTGAAAACTGGAGGCTGGAAGGGGGAAATGCCATGTACCCCCCCTACCCCCCCCCTGCCTTCGTTGATAACAAACAACTTAGCCGTAAAGATTTTTTGCGCNNCGGCCATTTTCCGGCATTTTTGTGTGAAAGTGCAGCCACCTCTACAGACGGTCAAGCTCGCAATCGCCGCTCTGGGGACTGAACTGTGACAAATGAAAAAGCAAGAGGCGGATGCTCATGCATCCGCCTCTTGCTTTTTCCTGTCAACTATCCTTCAACCATCGATCAGAACTTGTAAACGATGCCAATCCCTGCCCGCGAACTCCACGTCTTGTGCGGCGAGTTGGCCAGTTGCGTCGTGTTGTTAATCAGCGAGAACGACGACGCGATGTCGTCGCCATAAACGCGCGCGGCAAGGTGCCGGCTGAGCTTCCATTCCATTCCGCCGCCTGCTCCTCCCGCAAACGAGATGTTCGGCGTCTGGCTGGTTCCGCCAATGTGTTCTCCGCCCAGCAGTACGTCCACAAACCCGCTCACGGGTCCATAGAGAGTCGCATGAACCACCGGTCCAAACAGGACCGAGGTTTCCTGCGGCTTCTGTGTGCTGTTTTCAATGGCTGGGCTGGAAAGGGATTTCGTGTAGAATGCCCCTTCTCCGGTCACGCCGAAGAACCTGCCCCAATCGCGTGTCAGGCCGATCTTGCCGCCAATCAGTCCGCTGCGCGACGTGTTGACGTTGTTGAGGCTGGTGTAGGCAAATCCCCCGTAGCCTTCCCACTTGTAGTTCGTTTCGCCCTGGTCAGCATCCGCTGAACGCTTGGCTTTGGCAACCTGGCTGGTGGCCATCATGGGCATCAATGTGGCCGGAACCAAGGCCAAAATCGTAAACAAGAACGTCCTCTTCAACTTGAAACTCCTCAAAACCCTTGCTGGGTCCAGACTGCCGCTTCCGGGTTTCCCCGCTCGAGCCGGCGCTATGACTGAAATCGGTACCCTCATAGACTATCCTCTCGACCCCGCTTCTATGAAGTCCCGCGACAGCCGATTCGCTACCGTTGCCGGTCCTGCACCGGAACCGCCGTGGGGATGGTCATCAGTTTCCCCGCATTGTCTGATACTGTGACGGGGATGCCGCCCGGAAGATAGCGCGCGATCACATCCGGCTGCGACCAATCCAGTTCCCAACCATCCTCGATCGCCACCACCGTGTATTGGCCAGGAACCACATCCCGAAGCGAAAAGCTGCCGTCGGAGTCGGACTGATCGCGCCGCGCCAGCGTTTTCATCGCGCCCAGGCTCTTCGGCGTCAACACCACCATTACGCCCGCCACGCCCTTCCCGTCCCTCCGCGCAAAACCCTCCACCCTGGTCGATCCCTGGCTGAGAGTCGCCTGCACTTGAAGCGGGCGATCGCGCACCGTGATCGCATTCCCCTCATGGGTCACGCCCTCCACAATAGTCGCCACCACCGTAAATGGTGTTTCGCTTCCAGGTCCCTCGGTTCCCACCACGAGTTTCCACACACCCGGCGGGACCGCTGGAAAATTGAATGCCCCTCGAATGCAAGCCGTCGGCAGCGTGTTTTGGCGCACCGGCCCGTCGGCCCCGAAAAGCACCGCCGTTGCGTTAGCCGGCATCGGGCCGACCGTGGAGCGCACCGTCCCGCTCACTGCTACTGAAGGCGCTCCGATTCCTGGTTCCACCTGCTGGCTTGATGTCACGTTTAGCTCGGCAGTCCGTGGCGGGTCCCCCTGCGTCAGTTCGAATTGCCCCGGCGCCACGCCGGTAAACTCCATGCGTCCCGTTCGCAAGGCGTCGAAAAACTGTGCGTTTTCCACCGATACCGGTATCCCAAACACCGTTTGGCGCAAATCCGCACGTGCAATCGATCCATCCGGCTTGCGTGGCGCGTCGACCAACAGGTGCAATGCGGCAGTCGCGTGCAGGTTGAAGTCCGCCTCTTCGCGGCTGCCGCTGGTCAAAACGACCGGCGTCGCCGCGCCCTCTTCCGTAGTCGAGTCGAAGAACGTCACCGGATAGGCCACGTCCAATGCTGCATTTGCCTCCGCACCGTCTCCCGGGCTCGGCCGCGAGCGGTTAGTCGAGCCGTGCAGCGCATACCAGGGCTCCGCTTTCACTGCCAGCAGATACTCGCCCGCAGCCAGGTTTGCAAACTCGTATGCCCCCGTATCATCGCTTGTCGTCTCTTCCCCCAGCGTGATCCGGTCAGCCGTCTTGTGTGCGCCCGGATTGCGGAACAGCATCACCCTGGCCCCCTCCACCGGGTCGCCGCCGTCACCCGTCACCACGCCATGCACCAGCGCCCCCGGTGGAAGACGAAAAGTGAGCGGTCCTGTATCCAGGCCTGGGCCGGTCACGATCGCTGTCGAAAACTCTTCGTGCTCATCGTAGAAAGCGGTGCGAAAGCCTCGCCTTGAAGCCGTCAGTTGGTACTTGGCCGCGGCCAGCCCCGATAGAGCGAAATGGCCGTCGTCGCCCGTCTCCTTAGAAGCAATGGTGTGACTATCCGCTTCAGACAGAGCCGCCACAGTCGCACCCCGCACCGGCTCGCCTGTCGCCGAGTTCACAACCGTCCCCGCTATGCGATAGCCGCTGGCAGTTGATGCCAAGCGGGTCGCAGCCGGCGTCGACGGCCCGGTTTGCGTCATCGAAGGCATGCATGCCACGGCCAGCAACAGACCGCAACAAAGCCGAAGCGCTGTCTTGAAAGGGCACGACCTGAGTCGCGCCGTTAGCGCTGCAACCGATGCGAGGGATTTACTGGCTACGGAAAAATCCGATTCCGGTTTGATTCTTTGAAAGGGCACGACTTCAGTCGTGCCATAAACACCCCGGAATAGACGCTGGGCTTCAGCCCACGAGGGATGCTCTTTCGTGCTCGTCAACGAGAATCGGCCTCTTTCCGCAACCTGTTTGGCCCCGGGCGTATGCTCATTCCTTCGTCTGTTCAAACCTCTCCGCATGTTGCTCCAGACCAACATCAATGCTCCGGCGCCTCCAACACCAAATTGCTCGTCGCTCCCGCGCTCAGCGTTACCTGCTGCCCTGAATTCGCGAGCCCCGCCATTGCCGTGGGATTCCGGTATTCCAGCCGCACTGGCGCGGTGAACATGTACACGTGATAGCTGCCCGGCGTCAATCCATTCAGCGTCAGCGTCGGCCCCGACGAGGGGTGCATAGTCATTGGCGGCAAATCGTCCGTGGTGTCGAAATCCGGAACCACGTAGACCGTATAGAACGTCTCTTCGCCTGGCAGGAACGCAGCCAGCGCCGATGGTAGCGTCAATTGCAGCGTCGCGCAGTCGTCGCGCAGGGTCAGATCCATCGGCGGCGCTGAACCGGAAGGGCTCAGCACCAGCGGTTCACGCGCCAGGTTGATTCCAGCCGCGGTAAACGATCCAAGGCATAGGCTTCGATCGTTCACCTGGGTATGAATCCAGTTCGCTCCCGGCCCATCCGTGTTCATCTCCAGCAGGTCCGTTCCGGCAGGCTCCGCAAGCGCCTCCCCGCTCGATCCCTCAACGGGCACGTCGCCGGCTTCAATGGCTTCGACCGTGACCATCGTCTGCAATCCCTGTCCCGCTCTCGCGGACTGTGCGTTCCCGGTCCTCACCGCACGCAACCGGATCGGCCAGCTTGACATCGGAGACAGCGGAATGTGCACGTTGGCCAGCGGATGTCCCGAAACGGCAATATCCGCGAAACCCACCAATTTGTTCTGGTTTCGGCGATCTACCGGAGCGCCGTTCAGCCACATCGAGTGCGAGATCGAGCCGCCCGTCTCATCCTGCACAGCCATCACGTACAACTCGTAACTCCCGTCCGGCAGGCTGGCTTGCACGCTATGCGTTGTCGCGTCATATTGAGCTGTATACGGAAGGCGGTGTCCGGCTGCATCCATCACCACAGGCGCGACAAATCCAGCTCCAGCCTGGCCTGCGGCGCCGTCCGCGAACTGCTTGCCATTCGGCGATATCGCAGTCGCAGTCACCGTATGGAACGGTTCCAGCGTGAGAGCCAGGTTCGCCTCCGCCTGTTCTCCCGGCGCGAGACGAATGCGCGCCGCTCCCGAGAATTCCCGCGCATCCGGATAAAACACGATAGGGTATCCGTTGCGCTCCACTTTCAGCCCGCTACCCGGCGCTATCGCCGTCACTGCCGGTTCGCTTTCCAGCGAAGGCAGAGTATAGAGCGCGTACACCCCCTCCGCCAAATTGCCAAACCGGTACGCGCCGTCGGCATTGGTCTTCGCGTTGGCGCTTTGCAGCCACACTTCGCGCCCATAGCGCACCACTCGCTTCAGCAGCGCGATCCCAATCCCTTGCGCCGGATCGCCCGTCGACAACTCCACATGGCCGTGTACGGCGCAGTCGGGCGTCATCGTGAATTCCAAATCCGGCATCTGCGCTGTCACCAGCACGCTGTGCGCCGGGCCGTCAGACTGGTAGCCAATTTCCTCGATTGCATAGGGCCGGTCGCGAAACCCCGGCTTGAGCAGCCGGACGATCTCCGGCCCGGCGAGCACGCTCGGAATCTCGAACCGCCCTTCGCCGTCGGTTAGCGCGCCGGCATCGCCATCGCCCTCAATCCGCACCAGCGCACGCGCCAGCGGTTCGCCGTTGGCCCCGTTGCGCACCACGCCATGCACAGTCACCCGCGTCGCCGTGGCGGCGCTCGCATTCTGCTCCTGCGGTGGCTCCTGGGCGGTTTCCAGCACTGGCTCCTGCGCCGAAAGCCACGCCGGAGTCAAAAATGCAAGCCACAAGCATGCTACCCAACCAGCCCGCATCGCTCGCCGGGGATGGCTTTCCGGAGAGCCCGGTTTCCCGCTCATCTGCGCTTTCGCACTATCAGGGTCCACCAACCATTTTGACCGTTTACGGCCGGAAAGGGAATCGCCAACGCAAAGAAAGCTTTCAGGCGCGCCCATTGCTTTCACGGTTGCAACGCCGTCGGCGCTTCAATCCCTTTCCAGATACCAGGGAATGTTAATCACGATAATGCGCCGGTTGCCGCGCATCAGCAGCATCACCTTCAGCAGGTCCGCGCGGCGGTTGTGAAGCAGGTTCTCCCACCAGTGGCGCACTACCAGTTCCGGCACCAGCACGCAAATCTTGTGGAAGTTGGTCTGCTTCTCCGCATTCAAGACGTAATCCACCACCGGCCCCAGTACGTAGCGGTAAGGCGATTGCAAAATCTCCAGCTTCGGCACGCATTTACCGGCCGCGCGCAGCGGCTCAGCCACGTTCTTCTCCCAGTCGCGGCAAATCTCATCCGGCTCTTCAACGGTTTGCACATGCAGGCAGCGAATATCGTTCGACATGCTCAGCGCAAAGCTCAACGCCTTTTCCGTTATGCGGCTCCAGTTGTCGATGGGCAGCACCACGATCGGTTCGGTCACTTCGGCGGGCACAATGGGCCGGTCCAGCGCCACATCTTTGTCCACCCGCACGTAATGGCTCTTAACGGCGCGCATCAGCAGNNGTGAGTCCCGTAGCGAATGCGCCCAGCGCGTTCACAAACATGCGCACTGGCCTGCCCCCCTGCCGCTTCCAGTGCATCACCATACCGGCCTGCGAGAGAGTAAATGCCATGAACGCGCCGATTGCGAACAGCGGGATCAGCCTGTCCGTCACACCGCCAAACAGGATCAGCAGCAGCCCCGTCAGCGCCACCAGAACATAGATGCCCCACGAGTAGAGCAGCCGCCGTCCGCGCAGCAGAAAAATATGCGGCATGTAGTCGTCCAGCGCAATGGCGCGCGTCAACCGCGGAAAATCCGCAAACGCNNAGCAGAATCGCCAGCAGCACAATGATGATCGTCAGCGTGATTTTCGCGTTCTTGCGCGTGTCGTCGCGAAAGGCCATCACCCCGTTGCTCACCGCCTCCACGCCGGTCATCGCCGTGCATCCCGAAGAGAAAACCTTCAGCAGCAGCCAGGCACTCACCATGGCGGTCGCCGTTGGAATTGCCGGCAGCGCGGTCACCGGGTGGGGATGGCCTCCGGTATGAATCACCTCCCATGCGCCCGCCGCGATCACAATCAGCAGCGTCCCGGTGAACACGTAAGTGGGAATCATGAACACCACGCCGGTATCGTGCACGCCGCGCATATTCACAATCGTCAGGATGAACAGAACGCCCAGGCACAATTGCAGCGTGTGCGGCTGTAACCCCGGTACGGCGGAGATCAGCGCGCCCACGCCGGCCGAGATGCCTACAGCCGCAGTCAGCACATAGTCGATCATCAGCGCGCCCGCGGCCAGCAGGCCAGCGCCCTCGCCCAGGTTCTGCGAAGCCACGGTATACGAGCCGCCGCCTTGCGGATAGGCGTCGATCGTCTGCCGGTAGCTGAAGTAGACGATCGTCAGCAGAATCACGATCGCCGCGCTCACCGGCACAATGTACTTCACTCCCATCAATCCAAGCGGGATCAGCAGCGTGAGCGCCGCCTCAGGGCCGTATGCGGCGGAGCTGAGTGCGTCGAGGCCGAAAATCGGGATACCGGCGATAGGGCCGATGTGTTCGGCGCGTTCCTCGCTGGTGGCCAATGGTCTGCCGAAGAGCAAGTCCTGAATGCGTGTAGTCAATGCCATGGGCGGCTTTCATCCGGCAGCCGGAGTTTTGGGGAGGGAACAGCCGCCGAAGGCATTGTCTCATGAGGGGCAACGCCGGCCAACCGCTTGGCTCGGCGCGCCGGCCCCAAAACTGCGCTGCAATCATCCAGAACGGCGATTGCAATCAGAACAGCGAACTGCCTATGAGCCAGAAGATGCCTACGGCCGTGCAGGCCGCGGACGCCGCAAGCTGAATCCACCGGGAATAAGACCGCTCCACAATCTTCTCGTACTCCAAAGGTCCTCTGGCGCCGTCTTTGCCGAATAGCGAAATCGGTCCTGTCTCGCTGCTGGCCTTTGACAGCGTTGCTTCTACGCGAGACATCTCGATATACGGCTTAAGTCCGCGCCGGTACCATCCTTGCACGGTCACGCGCTCGCCCACCATGCGGTCTGCGCTGCGCAGCGCAAACAACAGGCGTCCCAGCGGAATCGACGACCGGTACAGCAGAAACATCAGCCCAGTTTCATCGCGCAGCACCAGGTCCGGGCTCCAGAAAGCTCCGGGAAGACCGTGCCCCACAATCTCGCCTTCGATCTCAACGGCGCGCGGCCGCATCTGGGAGACGTTGAGATCCTCAAGTAGCTCGACCACCTGTTTGCGTTGAAAGTTGCCGCGATAGCGGAATGCGATGCGCGCAGCCCATGTCACTCCCAGGCCAACCAGCAGCCAAGCCATGAAGTGGGGCGGCGCAACGATGCCCCGATGACGCAGGTCCCGTCCGAGCCACTCCCACGAGAAGAAAAGGAATCCGCACACCAGCGGCGCGGCCCAGAAAACGAATTCAATCGGGAATCCCTCCCAGCGCACGCGCTCCTCCAGCGGCAGCGAATACAGCACGTTCTGCCCCTGCGCCTTTGCTTCGCGATTCAGCGCGCGCAGGCGCATCGCCGTCAGCGGGTGCGTGGAGCTCAGTTCGTAGAACCTGGCCCAAGGATTCACAAGATCCCACCGCATCACCCGCGCCGCATCTTCCGGGCTGTTTGTGCCCAGCGCAAGTGCGTCTGAGTGGCTGGCGCTGGCAATGCCCATCAGCGCCAGTGCGCGGCCGGTTTGCAGCGTCTTGGTGGCCGCTGTATTTTTCTTCGATTCCTTGGTCAGCCGCCGCGCCTCGCTCGTCTCCCGCACCATGCCGTAGCCGATCTTCACCAGCGCCGACGCAAGCGCGCCCGGCGCTCGTCCCTCACACGCTGAGAAGTGGTCGGCGCCATACTCGCGCGTCCGGTTCAGCATCAGCACCATGAACCGCCCAATCCAATACGCGCAGTAGGCCGAGTAGGCCAGCGGACGAAGATGGTTCACGCGGTTCGTCCACGCATAAAGCTGGTAAAGCAACAGCGGAGCCAGCGCCGCCAGCGCCATCACCGCAAAATCGTAGTGCGCCACGTGGCCAATCTCGTGCGCCAGAACCGCATTCGCTTCGTCTTCCGTCAGCACGTCAAGCAGGCCGCGCGTCACCACGATGCGCGCATCCTTGCGCAGTCGGCCAAACGCGAATGCGTTGGGAGTTCCGCTCTCGATGATCCCCATCCGCAGCGGAGGAAGGTTGTGCTCCATGCACATCCGCTCCACAAAGGCGCGCTGCGCCGCGGGAACGGCGTCCACATCCCAGTCGATGGAGAAACAGCGCTCGATCAGCCACGGCCCCAGCAGGTATTGGATTCCGACCAGCGCGACAACGAAGAGGATGGCCCACCAGATCGGCGCGCGCCCATGCATCAGGTAGACATCCCCAATCGCGAAGACCATGCCATACAGCGCAAACAGCAGAAACATCGAGCGGCCGAAGAATCCCATCGAAGAAGCTCCCCTAAATGGATTTACCAGCCAGCATACACCGGTTTTGCTTCACTCTGACAAAAGAATTGGGAGCGAGAGCGATGACTCGCTATAACTCGCCGATATGGTTCGTTGAGCGGGTGTCGGGTGCCCTCCAGACCCTCAAATGAAGGGTGGAAGGAGGGCGTTGACGCGGGAGCGCGCGAAAGGCCAACTTCGTTTTATCGGTAATTTATCAGCATAATAACGGCATTTTATCGGCACGCGAAATGCTTACAGAATTGCTCCCGGAGTTGGCGAACCTGACTTTCTTAACTCGCCGCCGGCAGCGTAAACAAAAATCGGCTTCCCCGCCCTTCGCTCTCCGCCCAGATCTTGCCGCCGTGCTGCTCGATCATGCTCCGGCAGAGCGCCAGGCCCAACCCCGTCCCGCCCCGCGCGCGTGTATCGGAAGCGTCCCCCTGCTGGAAGCGCTCGAAGATCTTCTCCAGCTTTTCCGGAACAATGCCGCGCCCCTGATCCTCAACGGTGAAACACACATCGCTTTCATCGAAGGGCTGCGCGGCCAGCCGGATTGCCGTGTTCGCCGGCGAGAACTTGATGGCGTTCGTGATCAGTTCGTTGAGCACCTGCAGAACACGCGCATCGTCGGCAAGAACCTTCACAGGCGATGCGTCGATTTGAATCTTAACCTGGGCTGCGCTGGCCGTGGCTTGTGCGGCCTCGGCTGCGCGCCGCAGCAGATCGGCCGTCTCCAGCGGACGCCGGTCCAGAGGCAACCGTCCCTTTTCCACGCTGTCGAAGTCCAGAATATCGTTCACCAGCCGCACCAGCCGGTCGCAGTTGCCGATCGCCATCTCCACCATCTGTTTCCGCTTTTCCGGCCGCTTGTCCAGCGAACCGGAGGAGATCAGCCCCATCGACGCGCGCAGCGAGGTGAGCGGCGTGCGCAGCTCATGACCCACCGTGGAGATGAACTCGTCCTTCATCCGCTCCAGCCGCCGCCGCTCCGAGATGTCCTGGAACGCAACCACCATGCCCGAGATACGGCCGTCCTCAAGCAGCGGGCTGGCGCTGTAATCCACCGGAAACGATGTGCCATCCTGCCGCCAGAAAACTTCGTCCCGCATGCGGACTGTTTCGCACCGGTGCATCGCCTGCAGGATCGGGCTGCTCCCTTTGGAGTACGGTGTGCCGTCCGAGTGACTGTGATAAATCACTTCGTGCACGTCGCGGCCAGTCAGCTCTTCGGGGCTGTACCCCAAAGCGTGCGCCGCGGCCTGGTTGATAAAGGTCAGCCGTCCCACCAGGTCGACGCCGTAGATGCCGTCGCCCACCGATTCCAGTATCAGCTCGCGCTGCCGCGTGGCCAGGTGCAGCGCCTCTTCGGCCTCATGCTGTTCAGTCACGTCGATACCGTGGTTGAGCACGAATGGTTGTTCGCCTGGCAGCTCCATGCGGCGGCTCCGGAAAGCGATGCGCCGATATGTGCCGTCGCCGCGCCGCAGCCGCAGCGAGCCCTGCCACTCCTCCTTGGTTTCCAGCGTCTTCAGGCAATCCTCAAACGCCGCTGCCCCCGGCTCATCCAGTAGCTCCGCGATCGCGCGCCCGGTCAGCGCTTCGGCCTGGTAGCCAAGCGTCTCCGCGGTATAGGCGTTCAATGAAGTCAGCCGTCCCTCCAGCGAGCACGTAAACAGGAAGCCAAGGCTGTTTTCCACCACCTGCTGATAGCGTGTTTCACTTGAGAGCAGAGCCAACTCCGCCTCGCGCTGCTCGGTCACGTCCTGCCCGCTCACAATCAGGTATTGCACATCGCCCGTTGGTCCCGACAGAGGGCGAAGCGTCCAGCTCACGCGCCGGCTTCTGCCGCCCTGCGTCCGCCAGTCCGTCTCATGAGGGCCTGAAACCTGTCCCGAGGAGGCCTCGCGCAGCTTGTCCTCTGCCCATCTCCGGTCAGGAAGCTCCAGAACATGCTCGATAAAAGGAAGTCCTACCGCATCGAACTGGGTCAGCCCGGTCAACTGCATGCAGGGGTAATTCAGCCGAACCATTCGGCCATCGGTATTCAGCAGTGCAGCCAGGAATGGAATCGAGTCCAGCGTACCGGCCACAAAACAACGTTCGGTGGCCAATGCGCGCTCCGTCCGCTGCAGGGTCCGTTGCGCCTGTTCCTGCACCCGCATGGCGCGGTAAAGCTCCAGCCGCGTAACCACCTGGCGCGCCAGAATCTCCAAAATGGTGAGGTGCTCCGCGCTGAACTTGCCCGGCTCGCGGGCCAGGATCGCCAGCGTGCCCACAACCTGGCGTGAGCTGGTTACCAACGGTGTTCCGGCGTAAGAGCGGCATGGCCGCGCTCCCAGCAGTGGAATCCCTTCCGCGGGGAATCGTTTATCCTTGCTGGCGTCCTGGACGAGTACCGGTTCGCCCCTCTGCACCACGTTCTGGCAGGGAGTTAACGTGCGCGGTTGATCCGGCGCCTTGAATCCATATTGCGATTTGAACCACAGGCGTTTGGCATCCATCCAGCCGACATACGCGTAATCCGCGCCGCAAAGAACAGCGGCCAGGCTGGTCAGCTCGTCCAGCGCCGCGTCCGGTTCGCGGTCAAAGAGATCGTATCCCAGCCGCAAAGGTGGATCGAGGTTCTTCCCGACTTGTAAACTCGATGTTGTCCCCATGCGGAAAGACACCTACGCTCCAGTATCGGCCAATAGAGTTGGCTTGACTCTTACACTTAGATGGGAGTTGCAGGCGAAAATCGATACAACTCAAGTAACACCATTGTGTGACCAAAGACACCCAACAGTAACCAGATGTGTGAGATAGTATCCCTTGGAACGCTCCCCGACCAAAGTAACGCACATCACACCAGATTTCCGTTTGCCGCTATCTATGTCTATAACCGCTTCGTTTTGTGACAGCAAAGTATCCCATCCGTTCTGTCATTTTTGAGGCTATGTGCCCCATCCATCGCGCTCTTTGCGATGGGTGGGAAGGCAGTACGCTGACACCTGTCCGCTTCGAAATGGCAAACGGCCGGATGCCCCACCTGGGCGCCGGGGCACCCTCTGGGTCGTGGCGCCACGTCCTTGTTTTTGTGGCTTCGGGGATTCCCGCCGATAGGTCTGCGTCGCCCGGGTGAACCAGGCTGGGTCTGAGCCCTTACGGCAGCTTGCAGCAGTCGCCGCCGCTCACCGGCTCATTGCTCCCGGCGTCCAACACCACCTTCCAGTTGCCATCCGGCTGCCTCCGCCAAATCGTCATATAGCGCCCGCTCGTGGTCACCGGATTCCCGTTGGCGTCCTTGCTGTGCCCCTCATAATGACCCCATGTATAGCCCATGTCCCCGGACGGCCCCATCATCGCGTCCGTTGGCGTCCATGTAAGTTGGTATTGCTTGGGCGACCAGTTGGCCGATTTGGCGATTGCCACCTTGCCCACCACCGGCGCCTCGCCATTGCTCAACTCCACCCCATCTTCGGCAAACCAGTCCGCAAAAGCCGCTCCGCCCCGCGCGGCCACGTCTTTGGCAAAACGAGCCTCCAGGTCGAAGAGCAGCACCTTGCCCGGCTTCACCGTGACGTCGCTCAGTGGATTCGGGACGTTCGCAGTCACGCTCCCCGGCTCCGGCAACTGTGCCTGGATTGACAGCGTGGTGACTCCCAGGCCAGCGAGCAAACATCCCATCAGAATTGCTCTTGAACTCGCGCGCATCGTTCCATTCCTCTCGCAATCGCTTCAACGCCATCCTACAACGCACGGCAGGCGACACGCGCGAGCGTGGCTGACGGGTTACTCGACTTGGCGCAGTGCCGTCGCGGGTTCGATGCTCAGTGTACGAAGCAGGGGCCCGAGCGATCCCAGCAGCGCGATGAGGGCGACCGCGCACAACGGGGTGAGGAGAGACACCGGATCGTTGGGCGCGATGTTGTAGAGCATGCTCTGCAGCAACGGAGCCAGAAACCATGCAGCACTCAGGCCAGCGGCGATCCCGCCTGCGACCGCAAAGAGGAATTGCCGTGAGACCAGGGCGACGACGCGAGAGCGCGGTGCTCCGACGGCCAGGTAGATGGCCAGCTCGCGACGGCGCTGCGTGACGACAAGGGCCATCAATCCATAGATGCCGAGGCCGGCGAGGATGGCCGCAAAGAGCGCGAAGGCCGAGGCGATGCGGGCGTTGAAGCGCTCCCCCGCAGTCGTGGAATCAAGCTCTTCCTCCATGGTGGCCACATCGGTGACCGGCAGGGTTGGGTCGAGCGCCGCGAAGATCTTCAGCACCGGCTCAATCAGAGTCTCCGCCGGCAGCTTGGTGCGCACGTACAACACGCGGCTCATCTGAGCGAGGTGGGCCGCGTCCTCGTAGACGGTCGGCGGGGGCGCCTCGCGCAGGGAACGGAACTTCGCATCGCTGACCACGCCCACTACTTCATACGCGTCCTGGTATCCAGCGGGACCAAAACGCCGGCCCATGGGACTGGCACCTGGAAAGAACAGACGAGCCAAAGCCTGGTTCACCACGACGTATGCCACCTTTCCGGGCCCATGCTCCTCTTTTACTGGCGCGTGCTCCTGGTTCTGCGGCAGGTTGCGGCCCTCGATGATTTTTATTCCCATGGTGGCAAAGAAGTTGTCTGAGACCGAATCCAGGGTGACATTCAGTGGCGCGTTCGGTGGTATGGTGACCCCTTGCGGCGCAAACACGGTTTTGATTCCTGTGCCCCTCATCACGGGAAATCGCGCTGCCGCAACCGACGCAACCCCCGGCAGCGCCTGCACCTGAGCCATCAAGCGCTCGTGGAGGCGGCTGGCCTGATCGCCCGTATAGCCTCGCAAACCTGGATTGAAGGTGAAGCTGACCAGGCGCTCGGNNCGAGTTTGCGCGAAGTGCGGCCTGACTCCAACCCTTCTCTCACCGGCGTGCGCGATGCGATCCAGGCGGGAGCGCAGCCGAAGCCCAGAAACGATCCAATCCCCAGCATCAGGCCGATCACCAGCGGCCGCGAATCGCGCCCAACTACGAGGGCGGTGGTGAGAAGATCCGTTCCGAAATCGCGTATGGGCGGCAGCACATGCACCAGCAACGGAATGAGCAGATAGCCGACAACAACACCCGCGGCTGTGCTCATGGTCGCCAACAACGCGCTCTCGCAGAGCAGCAGACGCAGCACCTGTCCGCGCGAAGCCCCCAGGGCCAAACGCACGGCGATGTCATTGGTGTTGGCCGCGTTGCGCGACAGGACAATGGTGGCCAGGTTGGCGCAGAGCAAAATTTCAAGGACAATGGCCGACGCGCCCAGCAGCACCCAGCCCGCCCCGTACCGGTCGCGCAGCACCGAGTTGCCGCGCTTCTCGCTCTCCAACTGAACGCCGAGGCGGAGGTCTTCGGCGAGACCGTCCCGCGCCGACTGCCCGTTCTCTTGAAGCTGGCCAGTCCAATACTGCGTGATGGCTTGTTGCCAGATCG
>PMWR01000245.1 GCA_003166055.1 Acidobacteriaceae bacterium | reverse complement strand
GGCCACCAGAAAGTCGATCCCCGCGTCGATCTGCCAGTTCACCAGCGCCTTGAGCGCCTGCTCATCGATCGAGCCATCCGCCCGGAAGGGCGTAACAATTGCCGTACCGCAACCCGTAGTTTCCATCACTGGAGAGTGTATACCGAATGGGCGGGCGCGAGGAGCAGGGCCAGCGGGGGAGACTCGGCTTTTGCGGAAGGGGTATAATCTCGTCACCGTCAGGCCTTGTCGATGAAAGTACGCGATGTGCTGAAACTGATCGAAGACGACGGTTGGTACCAGGTAACGCAAAAGGGAAGCCACCGTCAGTTCAAGCACCCGGCCAAACCTGGCAGGGTCACGGTCGCAGGGCATCCCTCGCAAGAGATGGACAAGGGTACGGTCAACAGCATTCTCAAACAGGCGGGATTGAAATGAAGGAATATGCGGTGGTGTTTGAGAAAACCTCGAATGGGTGGAGCGCGTATGCTCCCGACCTTCCCGGGTTGGGCGTAGCAGCGGCCACGATCGAGGAGACTGAACAATTGATCCGTGAAGGAATCGAACTCCATATCGAAGGAATGCGAGAGGATGGCTTGCCTATCCCCGAGCCTTCGACGCGGGTAATGCAGCTTGCCGTTCCGGCCTAAAAGAGAACCAAGCCTCCAGTCACTCCCAGCTCGACACGATGTATAGTTCGGAATCATGAGGCGTTTCTCTCTATTTCTTTTCTCTGCCATCATTCTTACGGCGTTGACCCGTCTGGCGCTTGCGGAACAGGAACCGCCGGTGGCGATTATTGCCGACCAGCTCATCAGCCTGACCACGCAGCATGGCGGCGGCCAGTTGCCTGTCGACCTCTCGCTGGATTGGGACAAGCCCCAGCCGCAGGTGACGCGCGCGGTGGTCATGTTTCATGGCAAAGGCCGCGATGTGGACGGATACTACCGGTCGCTGCGGCGCGCCGCGGAGGAAGCTGGAGGCGATGCGGCCGCGACCTCCATTCTGATTGCGCCGCAGTTTCTCAACGAGGAGGACGCGCGCGCGCACCATCTTCCGGACCGCGTTCTGCGCTGGCGGCAGGGCACATGGGAGGCGGGAGCCGAGGCTGCAGGTCCGTCCGCGATCGGTGCCTACGAGGTGATCGATGCGATCGTCGCCCATCTCTCCGATCGCAGGATCTTCCCGAACCTGAAGACGATTGTGCTTGCGGGCCACTCCGGCGGCGGGCAGGCGATGCAGCGGTATGCAATTGCCGGAAGAGCGGAGCGAGTTGCGGCGCCCGGAGTTCATCTGCGCTACGTGGTTGCGAATCCCTCTTCGTATATGTACTTCACCGACGATCGCCCGGTCTTCGATCACGACAAGGTGCGCTTTGAAGCCGGCGATCAAGGAAAATGCCGCAACTTCAACCACTGGAAGTTCGGGCCGCTGGATGTGCACGAGCAATATGTGCGGGAGAGCGCGGCAGCCGGATGGCCGGCGCTCGAAGATGCGTTTGCGCACAAGGATGTGACCTATCTGCTGGGAACAGCGGATGTCGATCCTCACGAGAAGGATCTCGACATCACCTGCGCCGGGGAGATGGAAGGCCCGACCCGGTTTCTGCGGGGGCAGGCGTACTATGCCTGGCTGCACAAGCGGCATGCGGCCGGCTGGAGCCAGCGCTTGTGGTTCGTGCCGGGGGTGGCGCATTCGGGTGGCAAGATGTTCACGTCGGAGTGCGGCGTGGCGGCGCTGTTTGAGCGGGCTACCTGCAAGGATCAGGAATAAGGGATTTGGCGACTGCGCCGCAGAGTTGGGTGCGTCCGCCGATCAAAGCCGGTCGAAGATCTCGCGGAACTCCCAGGCGCCTTGCTTGCCGGCCAGCCACTCGGCGGCACGGACGGCGCCCAGCGCAAAGCCTCTGCGACTATGGGCGTCGTGGCGGAGTTCGAGCGTGTCGTAAGGGCCGGTGGCGATGACAATGTGCTCACCCTTGGTGTCGCCCACCCGGCGGGAGGTGATCTCGACCTGCGCGTCGGCCCCAATCTTCGATTGCTCGGCTTCGACAATCTGTTGCAGCGTGATGGCCGTGCCCGACGGGACGTCGATCTTGGACTCGTGATGCGTCTCGGAGATGTGGAATTGATAGCCGTCGAGCTTGGCCAGTTCGGCGGTGAGACGAAAGAGCTTTTGCACGCCGATGGAGAAGTTGGTTCCGTAGAGCAAGGCTCCGCCGCGCTTGATGGCCAGGGCCTTCATGTCGTTCAACTGCGCGTACCAGCCGGTGGTGCCGACCACGATCCGCGCGCCCAGGGAGAGCACGGCGCGGATGTTTTTAACGGCCGCTTCGGCGTTGGTGAAGTCGATGACCACGTCCACGCCGGCCAGCGAGGGTGCGGTCAGGGCCGAGGCATCCCGGTTTTCATTGAAGTCGAGCACGCGCACGCCATGCCCGCGCTCGCGCGCCACCTGCGCCACCAGGCTGCCGGTTTTTCCTTTGCCGAGAACGAGAATGAGCATGTTTGCACCAGTTGTAAGTTTTCAGTTGTAAGTTGTCAGTCAACAGCTTACAGCGAAGTGTTGAAAACTGTCAGGTGAGAATTCTCGTCGTGAGAATTTTACGGATTTTCCGCTCCTTATCTCGCACGGAACGTCGAAGGTTACGGAACCAGGCTCTTGAACTTACAACTGAAAACTTACAACTTACAACTTACAACCGTCACTTGTCCGCTGTCAGCGGCTTCCTTGCTCCCACGTCGAAGATGTTCGGATCGGGATCTTTGAAGAAGGCGGCGTGAAGCGAACGCAGGGCTTCATCGGCATCGTCTTCATCGATCATGAAACTCATATTAATCTCGCTGGCGCCCTGCGAGATCATGCGCACGTTGATGTGTCGAATGGCGCCGAAGACCTGCGCGGCCATGCCGCTTTGCCCGCGTATGTCCTCGCCCACCATGCAGACCAGCGCCTTGCGGCCCTCATACTTCACGTCGGCCAGCTTGCTCAGGTCGGCTGCGATAAGGGGCAGTTTTTCATTGGAATCGACAGTGAGCGAAACGCTGACTTCGCTGGTCGAAACCATGTCCACCGGGCACTTGTGCTTGTCGAAGATGGCGAATATTTCGCTCAGATAGCCGTGCGTCATCAGCATGCGGCTGGCGACCACGTCGATGATGCTCAGCTTCTTTTTTACCGCGATGGATTTGAACGGGCTCTTGCAGTGGGGCGCGAGCGAAGTGATGCGCGTGCCTTCGCACCCGGCGTTGCGGCTGTTGAGCACCAGCACCGGAATGTTCTTTTTCACCGCAGGCAGAATGGTGGCCGGGTGCAGCACCTTGGCGCCGAAGTAGGCCAACTCGGCAGCTTCTTCAAAGCTGATGACCTTGACGCGCAGTGCGTCGGGGCAGACGCGCGGATCGGTGGTCATGATGCCGTCAACGTCCGTCCAGATTTCGATGGCCTCAGCCGAAAGCGCTCCGCCGAGGAGCGCACCAGTGAAATCGGAGCCGCCGCGACCGAGGGTGGTGGTGATGCCAGCCTCGTTTGAGGCGATGAAACCACCAATCACGGGCACTTGGCCGTTGACAAGAATCGGGCGGAGTTTCTCCGCGGCGCGCTTTTCAATAATGGCGTCGATCGGAACAGCCTTCTGAAACTGCGAATCGGTAACGATGACATCGCGCCCGTCCACGTGGGCCGCGTCGATGCCACGCTCTCGGAATGCCGCGGCTACGATGCGGCTGGAAAGGCGTTCGCCGTAACTGACAATCAGGTCGGAGATGCGCGGGGTGAGTTCGAGAATGGCCGCCAATCCGCGCAGAATCTCATCCAGCGAGTCGAATTTCTGGTCAATGAGAACTTGCAACGCTGCGGAATCGGCGAAGTTCTTCACTAGCGCGCAGGCGGTGTCGCGATGGCGCGAGCGAAGCCGCGAGCTGATGGAGAGCGCGCCGGTGCGGTC
>PMWR01000581.1 GCA_003166055.1 Acidobacteriaceae bacterium | reverse complement strand
GAAAAGCCGGATGTGGACCTGATCGACGGACTGGCGCCGGCGATTGCCATCAAGCAAAAAAATACTACGCGGAATCCGCGGTCTACGGTCGCTACCGCTACGGAGATCTACGACTACCTGCGCCTGCTGTATGCNNCGGCTGCAGGCGCTGTTTCCGGTGACGACTGCAACGCCGGTGTCTGACGCCGCCGCGAAGACGGCAATGCCCGCGGCGCGTGCGGCGAAGATGGCTGGGAAGGCCGGCGCGAAGACGAGCTTAAAAGCGGGGCCGGTCGTGAATGGCGGTGATTCACCCCACACGGAGACGCTGAAAGCGCGGCTGACGGAGCTGAGAACGAAGGGATTCAACCGGCTGTATCAGCAGGGGAAAATTGTTGAGATTTCTACGCCGGAGTCGCTGCTGGATCTGGACTTTACGCTGCCGGTATTTGTGCTGCTGGATCGGATTGTGGTCAACGCTGAGAATCGGGCGCGAATTGTGGATGCGGCGGAGATCGCTTACCGCGAGGGTGGCGAGGTCATTTTCGAAGAAGTTCCACGCGATGAAACTGGCGAGCGCAAACGTCACAGATTTTCTGGTGCGTTTGAGTGCACAAGCTGCCACAGGGCGGGCAAGGAGCCGGAGCCGCGGCTGTTCAGCTTTAACAATCCGTTTGGGGCTTGCCCGCGGTGCCAGGGATTCGGCAATACAGTGGACTTCGATTTGAACCTCGTGATTCCGGACAAGGGATTGAGTTTGAGCGAAGGGGCCATCGATCCGTGGGAGCGGCCGAAGTACAGGCCTTGGTTTGCGGATTTGAAGAAACATGCGGCAGAGCTGGGCGTTCCGATGAATGTGCCGTGGCGCGAGTTGCCGGAGGCGGCGCGGGAGACAGTCTTGCGCGGCAACAACCAGAGGGTACCCGGCTTCGTGGGCGTGTATGGATTNNGAGCGCAAGAAGTACAAGCTGCATGTGCGTGTGATGCTGAGCAAGTATCGCGGCTATGCGGAGTGCCCCGATTGCAGAGGGCAGCGCTTACGCGCTGAAGCGCGGTCAGTGCGAATTGAGGGCAAGAACATTTGCCAGGCGACGGCATTGACGATTGCGGAGGCGAAGGCGTTTTTTGCCGCGCTGAAGCTGTCTCCGATGCAGGAGGAGATTGCCGGGCCGATATTGCACGAGGTACGGCAGCGGTTGAGTTTTCTGGATGCTGTGGGGCTGGAATACCTGACGCTGGACCGGCTGGCTTCGACGTTGTCAGGCGGTGAGGCGCAGCGGATTCAATTAGCGACTTCGCTGGGGTCGCGGCTGGTGGGAGCGCTGTACGTGTTGGATGAGCCGTCGATTGGATTGCACACGCGGGACACGGCGCGNNGACCTGGGCAACACGATCCTGGTGGTGGAACACGATGCGGACGTGCTGCGGGCTGCGGATCATCTGCTGGATCTGGGGCCGGGAGCTGGGGAGTTTGGCGGCCAACTGCTGGCCGAGGGGGTGCTGGCGGAGATTGAAGCCAATCCGGCGTCGCTGACGGGACGGTATTTGTCGGGACAGATTTCGATTCCGGTGCCGACGCGGCGGCGCGTGCCGGGGCGGGAGCGGCTGGTGTTGCGCGGGGCTGAGGTGAACAATCTGCACAAGCTGGATGTGGAGATTCCGCTGGGAATGCTGGTGGCAATTACAGGGGTTTCGGGGTCGGGNNAGACGGAGGGAGCCGATCCGTCGAGCGTGTACAAATCGCTGACCGGGGTGGAGCGGCTGAACGATGTGGTGCTGGTGGACCAGACACCGATTGGACGCACGCCGCGGTCGAATCCGATTACGTACATCAAGGGATTCGATCTGGTGAGGGAGTTGTTTGCGGCGCAGCCTGAGGCGAAGAGGCTTTCGCTGACACCGGGGCATTTTTCGTTCAACGTGCCGGGGGGCCGATGCAATACGTGCGAGGGCGACGGGACGGTGACGGTGGAGATGCAGTTTCTGGCGGATGTGGAGCTGCCCTGCGAGGACTGCAATGGGACACGGTACCAGGCCAAGGTGCTCGAGGTGCAATACAAGGGCAAGAACATCCACGAAGTGCTGCAGATGACGGTGAAGGAGGCGCTGCGGTTCTTTGCCGGCCAGGTCCGGTTGCTTGAAAAACTGGCGGTGTTGGACGAGATTGGGTTGGGGTATCTGAGGCTGGGGCAGAGTGCGACAACGCTGTCGGGCGGCGAGGCGCAGAGGGTGAAGCTGGCGGCGCATTTATCGCAAGTTAGAGCGGCGAATGCGAACGCGAAGCCGTCGCAGGCGAGCAGAGTGTTGTACATCCTGGATGAACCGACAACGGGGCTGCACTTCGACGATGTATCGAAGCTGTTGACGGCGTTTCGCAAGCTGGTTGACGGGGGCGGGTCGCTGATTGTGATCGAGCATAATCTGGACGTGATCAAGTCGGCGGATTGGGTGATCGATCTGGGGCCGGAAGGCGGCGAGGGCGGCGGACGGATTGTGGCGGAGGGAACGCCGGAGGATGTGGCGGGGAACCTGCTGTCGCACACGGGGAAATGGCTGGGGCGGGTGCTGTAGGGCAGATTGCTCGAAGAACAATTACCAATAGAATGCGGCGTCATCGGCAAACTTTCCAGATGTGATGGCAGCTCGAAGATCATTCATATTCGCTGCCCGATAAAAGCCTGATCCTCCCCACACGAACCGCACAGAACCATCCGGATTGGCGTTCAACACCAGTACAGCATCGCTGACTCCGATACCTCCATGCTCATAGTGAATAAACCAGCGGTCTTTGCAGACACCAGCGAATATCAACCTTCTATGCGGTAACCCTGGCTCATCGATAACGTCGGTCACTTGGTATTTGCTTCCGGGGTTCGCCAGCGCAAATGGCTTGTCGCCAGTGATAGTGGCAAACGCGTTTTTGATAGATTGAGGCAGCGCATCAGTCGAGCTTATAACCGTAAAGTTTCCATCAAGGATGTGCTGCTTTTCTTCACCAGATAGCTTTATGTGAAACTTTCTGGCGGAGTCTTCATGGTTCTCTTTGGTCGGCCCATCTGATAGCGGAGGTGGCACCTGAACGGCGTAGCGCCGAAGAAAGCAAAGGCCCAGCGCTACAAGCCCGACCACAACACAGGTTGTCAATACAACTATGCGCAACCGGTTCGTCGTCATCAGCCTCCCCTACACTTATTGACACCAATGCAACGACAGATGTTCCTATTCGAAGAGTTCCGGGGCGGCATCACGGTCGGTTCATACCTGTATTACCAACTCGCTGTACTGCTTGAGCAGCGGGTCGGTGGTTATCAGATGCAACGGTTCACTCATGGCTTGCGCGATCAGCAGGCGGTCGAAGGGATCGGCGTGGTGGAGGGGCAGGACTGAAACGATCGGCGTATGCCGCGCAAGGACCGGGAGTTCGAGCAGATTAGCAGCTCCGAGGCTGGAAAGCAGTTCAGGAATGTCGGCTTTCAGCTTGCCTACTCTGACTTTGATCGCGATCTCCCAGAGGGACACGGCCGAGACAAATACCGCGTCGGCATCGTCGAGAATCGTGCGCGCCGCCGATGGAAGTTTGCGCTGATCGTAGAACAGCCAGTAGAAGATGTGCGTATCGAGCAGAATCCTCATTCGTCGTCGCCGCGCCCCTCAAAATACTTTTGAATCTCCTCTGGAAGAGGGTCGTCAAAATCGTCGGCAATCCAGCCTTTCCCCTCCAGGAGACCGTAGACGATGGGTTTCTTCTTTGGCTGGTCGATTGTTGTCAGGCGGGCGACGGGTTTACCGGCGCGGGCGATGATCACGTCGGTACCGCTTGAGGCTATATCGACTAGCTTGGAAAGTTGGGTTTTGGCCTCGTAGATGTTGACAGTCTGCGTGGTGGTTGAAGCAGTTGCTGTGGGCACAGGCAGCCTCCTTGACTTGACTAAGTCTAGTCTAGTGCATAATTCGTCAAGTTGCAGCGCGCTCCGTTATGGCAGGTGGTCAGGTTTCGGAATCAGCTTGAACAGGGTCGCGGGTTGAGAAGCACCATGCTTCGCGGTGCAGCCAGCAGGTTTCATCTTTTTCATGGGGATCGCAGCGGAGGGATTTGACGCTTTTGCCCTGATCGCGATGGAGGGCTTCCGCGAGTTGGTTGGCGACTTCGGGGTCGCGCGCTCCGCTGAATCCGATGAAGAGGACGCCAAAGTGCAGCCGGGCAGCAAAGCTGTACATGCTATTGCGGGTCAGGAGCGCCATGGCTCCGGGGCCATTCGCCGGGGTCAATGGAAATTCAAGGCGTCCGCCGACTTCAAGAGCGGCTAGCCATGACGGCTGCGGGTGCGTGGCGCCGGCACTGGCGACAATGACGTCGGCGGGTTCAAAGGTGCCGACGGCGCCGTCCCCCTGGACGACTGAAACCTGTGGCCAGGGGGCGAGAGCGATGCGCGCTTTTTCCGCAAGCGACGGGTCGAGTTCGATGGCGGTGATTCTTCCTTGCGGACCAACGACTTCGGCGAGGATCGCGGTGTAGTAGCCGGTGCCGCAGCCCAGATGAAGGACACGATGGTTGGGTTGAACGCCTAGCAGATCGAGAAACTGAGCCCACAGACTAGGCTGGCCATTGTGGATGCCTTTGGCCTCGTCGAGCGCGATGAGCACGTTGTGATAGACGTTTCGCGGATCGGTGTTTTTCGTTGTCCAGAATCCCGATTGCCCCAGAATGCGCCATGGACCGGGACCAAGGAAGCGTTCGCGCGGGACGGTTGCAAAGGCATGGAACAGAGCGGGCGAGGACATGCGTGTGAGGAAGCGCAAATCCTTGGCGTAAGAGCGGCGCGCGGATTGGAGTGAGGTGTCCATGCAGGCTCCGATCTTGGACTGGGACGCACTGCTTCCAACGAGAATGATAGGCGCGCTGGATGGAACTTGCCCGGTTGTTGAGAAGGAACCGTTCGGCATGGTCTGGGGAGTCGAATTCGGCGCGGAATTTGCCACGGAGTGCATGGATTGGATAGAAAGGGTGGTGCCAGTTACCGGCTCAAGTGAAGAAGCGATCAAGTGAAGAAGTGAAGGGGGCAGCGTTGAGCATCTCTACGGGATCGGTTGGGTCGAGTGGATCTGCACGGCGGAAGGAGATGGAAGCTCCGCTGATTCCGCACGGACGGCTGGTGCCGTTCGTGCTGGTGACCGCGTTGTTCTTTCTGTGGGCGATTCCGAACAACTTCAACGACATTCTGATCAGGCAGTTCATGAAGTCGTTTGAGATTAACCGGCTGCAGGCGGGACTGGTGCAGTCGGCCTTCTATATGGGGTATTTTCTGTTGGCGATGCCGGCGGGCGAGATCATGCGGCGGGCGGGCTACAAGGCAGGCATCCTGATCGGGTTGTGCCTGTACGGAGCAGGGTGCATCCTGTTCTGGCCGGCTGCGCTGGTGGGTCAGTACTGGTTTTTTTTGACCGCGCTGTTTGTCATTGCGAGCGGGCTGGCATTTCTTGAAACGGCGGCGAGCCCATTCATTATTCAGCTGGGCGATGCAGAGAGCGCGGCGCAGCGGGTGAACCTCTCGCAAGCATTCAATCCGCTGGGAAGCATTACGGCGGTGCTGATCGGGAGCCGGTTTATCTTTTCGGGGATTGAGCTGAAGCCGAACCAGGTAGCGGCGATGCAGGCGGCGCACACATACAGCGATTATTTGCGCGGTGAGACGCTGCGTGTGGTTGTGCCGTACGTGGTGCTTGGATGCGTGGCGCTGTTGTGGGCGGTGTTGATTGCGCGGACTGCGTTTCCCCACACGGGAATGGACTACTCGCGGAACACGCTGGCGACAGATATTTCCAAGCCGCTGTGGAGGCGGAAGCATTTCGTCCTGGCGGTTGCGGCACAGTTTTTGTATGTGGGCGCGCAGGTGGGTGCGTGGAGCTACATGATCCAGTACGTGATGTTGTATGCGGGTCTGGGCGAGAGGAATGCGGGTTACTGGCTGACGGCTGCGCTGGTGGCGTTTACGACGGGACGGTTCGCATCGACGTGGCTGCTCAAGTTTGTGCCGGCGTCGCGGCTGCTGGGGGCATTTGCGGCGGCGAATGCGGTGATTTGTACGGCGGCAGTGCTGAACCCAGGCTGGTTTGGCGTTGGGTGCCTGGTGGCGGTGAGCTTCTTCATGTCGATGATGTTTCCGACGATTTTCGCGCTGGGCGTGAAAGGGCTGGGGACGCGGACGAAGTCGGGCGGGGCGTTGATTGTGATGTCGATTATTGGCGGGGCGGCGTTGACGCCCCTGATGGGCAGGCTGGCGGACGTTGCCGGCGTTGCAATCGCATACGCGGTGCCGGCTGCGTGCTTCGTTGGCGTGGCGTTGTATGGTTGGCTGGGATCGGAGCCGGATGCGGAGGAGGTGATGGCGGATCCCGGGGTGGCGAGGGGATGAGTGAAGAAGTGAAGAAGTTTTTGATGCAGCGAGTTAGCAAAAGGAGGCCCTGAGCGGGGCCTCCTTTGTTTAGCGAGTTAGCGGAGGCTTGTTTGAGGACTATAGGAGCGCGTCGGCGAGCTGGTCTACTTAGGCGGCGCGGTGTCTTTTGAACGGGCGCGGGTGATCATCACTGAAACGATGGCGATCAGGGCTACGAGTCCAAAGCCCAGGATGAAGCCGTACCAGAAGTCGTTGGAAAGCATGTTTGAACCTCTTGATCTTGCATTCTTCGGCTGAATAGCGAGTTATGTTGTGGGATGTGTTTGTGCGCGGAACTGGGCGAGGACTTTGAGATAGGCGCGGGCGGTTTCGGTGATCAATTCGGGAGTGCCGGTGTCGATGGCGGCGAGGTTGACGAGGTCACTGCCTACGCCGAGGGCGCGGGCACCGGCGCGGAGGAAGTCTCCGGCAGTTTGCAGAGTGACGCCGCCGGTGGGAATGAGCTTGAGGTGAGGGAATGGGGCTAGGAGGGAGCGGAGATAGCTGGCGCCTCCCATGGCGGAACAGGGAAAAACTTTGACGTAATCGGCGCCGGCATCCCAGGCGGTGATGACTTCAGTGGGAGTGAGCGCGCCGGGGATGGACAGCTTCCCCCTATTTTTTGTTGTGGAGATGACCGCCGGGTGGAGACTGGGGCTGACGACGAATTCGGCGCCGGCGTCGATGGTGGCTTGGGCCTGGTCGGCGGTGGTGACGGTGCCGGACCCGAGCAGGAGTTGGCCGGCGTACTCGCGCTTGAGCTCGGCTAGCAGGGCGACTGCGCCGGGGACGGTCATGGTGACTTCAACGACGGTGACGCCTCCGGTGATCATGGCGCGGACAACTGCGTGGGCCTGGGCGACGCTGCGGGCGCGGAGAACGGGGATGAGTCCGACGCGTTCGATGATCTGTGCGGTGGTTTCTGACATTCTTACCCCTAACAAGAAACAGTGTGAAAAGCCCGATGGCCGTCGATTGGGCTTTGTGGTCTCCCACCCATAGAGCACAGGACGCTCGATGGATGGGGCACCCGCTCAGCGCGCAATTCTTGCCGATCCGCCCTGGATGAGGCGTTCAACTTCAGCGAGGGTCGCCATGCTGGTGTCGCCTGGAGTGGTCATGGCCAGTGCGCCGTGGGCTACGCCGCAGTGGACTGCCCAGTCAACGGGTTTGGCCGCGAGCAGGCCGTAGATGAGGCCGGAAGCGAAGCTGTCGCCGCCGCCAACGCGGTCGTAGATGTCGATGTTGTGCTGGGGGACGTGGACGATGTTGTCTTCATAGAGCGCGATTGCGCCCCAGGCATTGCGGCTTGCAGTGGAGGCGGTGCGCAGTGTGCTGGCGATGAGCTTGAGATTGGGATAGACAGAGGCAAGCTCGCGGAGCATGTCTTCATAGCCGGAGATGGGCAGTTCAGTGAAGTCGTCGCTGACGCCGGGGATGGAGACGCCGAGCATGGCGGAGAAGTCTTCTTCGTTGCCGAGCAGCAGGTCGACCTTCCGGACCAGCTCGCGATTCACTTCCTGGGCCTGGGCTTTGCCGCCGATGGATTTCCAGAGGGAATCACGGAAATTGAGATCGTAGGAGACGGGCGTGGCCTGTTGGCGAGCGGCCTCCATGGCTTCAATGGCGACCTGGGCGGTGGATGGTGAGAGCGCGGCGAAGATGCCGCCAGTGTGGAACCAGCGTGAGCCATTCTTCTTGCCGAAGATGGATTTCCAGTCAAAGTCGCCCGGCTTGACCTGGCTGATGGCGGTGTGTCCGCGGTCGGAACAGCCGGCGGCCGCGCGGACGCCGAAGCCGCGTTCGGTGAAGTTGAGGCCGTTGCGGACGGTGCGGCCGACGCCGTCGTAGGGGACCCACTTGAGGAGAGAGAGATCGACGCCGCCCTGGAGGATGAGGTCTTCGACGAGGCGGCCGATGGGGTTGTCGGCGAGAGCTGTGGCGATGGCGGTGCGGAGGCCGAAGCAGCGGCGCAGGCCGCGGGCGACGTTGTATTCGCCGCCACCTTCCCAGACATGGAACTGGCGGGCGGTGTGGATGCGTCCCTCGCCGGGATCGAGGCGCAGCATGACTTCGCCCAGGCTGAGGCAGTCCCAACGGCGGGGTGAGTCGGGAATGACGATCTTGTCCATAGTTCGAATTCCGAGTTCCTACACACTCTAACGCAATTGCTCGGCGGATCGCTGTACGCGCTTTCGATTCCGGGGTGAATCGCCTTGCGTGATAAGGTTTTGGGTTGGGCACAGTTGCGGGAAAGCGTCGCCAAAACTGGCCCACGCTGCGGCGAAATCGAAATGCGCGAGAACGGGAATCAGGGATGAGTCGAGATCTATTCGCTTTAAGCGGCAGGGTTGCGGTGGTGACCGGCGGAACGGCCGGACTGGGGTACGCGATTGCGCTGGGGCTGGNNAGGCGATGCACGATGCGGTGTTGAAGGCATTCGGCAAGGTGGACATCCTGGTGAACGCGGCGGGAATCACACACAAGGGGCCAACGCTGGAATCGGATGAGGCGGACTGGGCACGGGTGATCGAAACAAATTTGACCGGGACAATGAGGACTTGCCAGATCTTCGGGAAGACGATGGTGAAGGCGGGATATGGGCGGATCATCAATGTTGCTTCAATGACCTCGTTTGTGGGTTTTTTTGGAGTAGCGGCGTACGCGGCGAGCAAGGGCGGGGTAGCCTCGTTTACCAAGGTGCTGGCGATTGAGCTGGCGCAGAGCGGCGTGAACGTGAATGCGATTGCGCCGGGACTGTTTCCCACGGATTTGACGGCGTCGATCATCATGGGCACGCCGCGCGGAGATGAATTGATTGCGCGCACACCCATGGGGAGGTTCGGCGAGGCGCGCGAGTTGGCCGGAACCGCGATTTTTTTGGCGTCGGAGGGAGCCTCGTTTGTCACCGGCGAGTTGATCGCGGTGGATGGAGGGTTCCTGGCTAGCGGGGTGAATCAGTGAGGCAGGGAATAGAGAATAGGGAATAGTAATTGGGTTGAGCGGGGGACCGTTGAGTAATTCGAGAGAAGTTACGGAGGTTTTTGCGGATCCGCCGGCGCTCGAGGGGCGGTGGACGGTTTGCGCCATGCTGTTTGTCGCCACTTCAATCAACTACATGGACCGGCAGGTGATCGGGATTTTGAAGCCGGTGCTGGAACAGACTGTGGTTCATCTGCAGCCTCTGATACCGGGATGGCCGTCAACGGAGACGTCGATTGGCATGACGGACGCACAGTTCGGCTATATTGTGGCCGCGTTCCAGATTGCTTACATGGTTGGGGTGGTGTTTGCCGGGCGGATGGTGGACAAGCTGGGATGCCGGCGCGGATATCCGCTGGTGACAGGGCTTTGGAGCCTGTCGGCGATGGGACATGCGCTGGTGACTTCGGTGTTCGGATTTGGCATAGCGCGCGTGTTTCTGGGGTTGGGCGAGAGCGGGAATTTTCCGGCGGCGATCAAGGCAACGGCGGAGTGGTTTGCGCCAAAGGAACGATCGCTGGCCACGGGGATATTCAACTCGGGCGCGTGCATGGGGGCGATTCTGGCTCCGGCGGTGGTGCCCTGGGTGGCGTTGCATTTTGGCTGGCGCGCGGCATTCCTGACGACCGGCGTTTTCAGCGCGACGTGGATCGTCTGGTGGTCGGTGACGTATCGGACGCCGACGGAATCGATGGACTGGACGCGTGGCGAGGTGATTGTTCCTCCGCCGGGTCCGCAGCCGGGGTGGTGGACGCTGCTGGGCTACCGGCAGACGTGGGCTTTTATGCTGGGCAAATTCCTGACCGATCCGGTTTGGTGGTTCCTTCTTTTCTGGCTGCCGGATTTCTTCAATAAGCGGTTCAGCTTGAACCTGGCGCACCTTGGTCTGCCGCTGGTGATCATCTACTGCGTGTCGTCGGTGGGAAG
>PMWR01000634.1 GCA_003166055.1 Acidobacteriaceae bacterium | reverse complement strand
CCATGACCAACGACGAGCAAGGCCGGAAGGGTACGCGCAGGCGGCTTTGGCTGGCCCTGGTGCTGGTGTTGGTTTTGCTGGCGATTGTGATTGTGCCTCCGCTGGTGAGCGTGAGCCGCTACAAAAAGCGGATTACACAACTGGTTTCCGCTTCGCTGGGCAGGCCGGTGCGGCTTTCGTCGGTGGAGTTGCGGGTGCTGCCAAGGCCGGGCTTTGTGCTGACCGATCTGACAGTTGAAGAGGATCCGGCTTACGGCGCGGAGCCTTTTCTGCACGCCAGCACTGTGATCGCCTCCATCCGTCTGCTGCCTCTTTGGAGAGGGCGGCTTGAGATCAGCCGGATCAGCGTGGACGAGGCCAGCCTGAACCTGGTTCGGACTGCTGGGGGGCGCTGGAATCTGGAGACACTGTTCGGCGCCCCTGCGGGGCAGGTGGGGCAGACGAGCCAGACGACGGGTGGGGGCGCAGGGCTGCTTCCCCTGCGCCGAAAGATTCCGCTGCCTTACCTGGAAGCGACCAACTCCCGCATCAACATCAAGAATGGGGCGGAAAAACTGCCGTTTTCGCTGGTAAACACTGATGCATCTTTTTGGGAAGAGGCTCCGGGGGATTGGCGGATACGCGTGCGAGGGCAACCTGCCCGCACGGACGTGAGCCTGGACCTGGCCGACACCGGAGTTGTGCGTCTGGAGGCGAGCATGCGCCGGGCAGCCGAGCTCCAGCAGATGCCGGTGCACCTCGACATGGTGTGGCGGGAGGCGCAGCTAGGCCAGTTGAGCCGGCTGGTCATCGGTTCCGATCCCGGCTGGCGGGGCGCGCTGACCGGGGAATTGCATCTGGACGGGACCGCCGATTCGGCCCAGGTGAAAACGCGGCTGATGGCAACGGGAGTGCATCGCGCCGAGTTTGCGCCGGCGGCGCCGATGGATTTCGATGCCAACTGCGGGTTCACCTACCACAATCCCAGCCGCGCGGTGGAGAAGCTGGTGTGCGATTCGCCGCTGGGCGACGGCCACATCCGGCTGGCAGGCGACTTGCCGGGCGATGGGGCTTCACCGCGGCTTTCAGTGGAACTGGACAGGATTCCGGTGGCCGCGGGCCTGGACGCGTTGAGGACCGTGCGCAGCGGGTTCGGGCCAGGTCTTGAGGCCAGGGGATTGGTGAGCGGGAAGATCAACTACGCGGCGGACGCAAAGGACGATAGCGCGACGGCAACGACGGCTCGCGTCAAGCCGGGCAAGGCGGAGGGCAAGACGGGGAGCAAGCGGGAGCAGGCTGCGGGCGTGACGGCAGTGGGTCCGCTGACGGGCAGCTTTACCGTGGAGGGATTCCAACTGAGCGGGGATGGGCTTCGCGAGCCGATTCTGGTGCCCAGGCTGGTGCTGGAACCGGCGCCCGATGCGAAGCGGGCAGTGCAAACCATGGACATGAAGGCTGGGATCCAATATGCAGGCGGGCCGTCGGCTTTGGTGGCGACAATGGCGGTTCCGGCGGGCGGGGCAACTCCGTTGACGGTGACTACGCGGCTGGCGGTTTCCGGTTACCAGGTGACGGTGAAGGGCCCGGCGGCAATTGCGCGGGCCAGGGAACTGGCGCATCTGGCGGGGATGGCGGATGCGGGGATGCTGGACGGGCTGGCGGGCGATGCAGCCCAGGTGGACCTGAGCGCCGAGGGTCCGTGGCTGGCGCCGGCGGACGCGGCGGCCGATCGCCTGAGCGGAACGGTTAACCTGCACAACGTAAACTGGAAGGCCGATTACCTTGCCAATCATCTGGTGATTGCGCAGGCCACGCTGCGGCTGGACACGAGCGGAGAGCAGGGTGCGATTCAATGGGATCCGGTGGTTTTCTCGTACGGTCCCGTGAAGGGGACGGCGAGTGTCGATCTGCCGGAAAACTGCGGGCCCAGACAGGTGTGCGAGCCAAAGTTCACGGTGCAGTTTGGCGCGCTGGATGCGGCGGCTTTGCAGGCGGCGGTTCTGGGCGCGCACGAGCAGGGGACCCTGCTTTCGGAACTGATTGCGCGTTTCACGCCGGCGTCGGCGCCGGTGTGGCCGGCATTGGAGGGGACGGTGCAGGCGGATTCGCTGATTCTTGGGCCGGTGACGCTGGCGCGGCCGTCGGCGACGCTGAGGATCCTGAGTACGGGAGCGGAAATCACCGGGCTTGATGCGGAGATGCTGGGTGGCCGCGTGCATGGGTCGGGCACGCTGCATACCGGGAATAAGCCGGATTATTCATTGGAAGGACAGTTTGAGAAGCTCAGC
This sequence comes from Acidobacteriaceae bacterium, assembly GCA_003166055.1. The sequence goes on along the minus strand of PMWR01000634.1, from coordinate 5,384 downwards.
CCGGCGGAGGTGGGAAAGCTGCTGGGAGTGCATTGGTCGGGCGGCGAACTGGATGCGGACGGCAAGGTAGAGCTTTCCGGGTTCACTGACAAGGACCTGACCGCATCGGCGAAGGGCACGTTGCATTTCGCGTGGCGGCATGGGGTGATGAGCGGGCCGGCGGCGGTTGGGCATGTTGCTGCCGCGGCGATGCGGTTTGAAGGCTGGGCCTTTGAACGCTGGACCGGGGATACGGAGATTGCCAACGGCGCGATTACGCTCAAGCAGAACCAGATGCGGGTCGGCATGCGCAAGCGGGAACTGGAAGGCTCGGTGACGCTTGGCGATCCGCCGAAGGTTCGGTTTGCGGCAGCGAAAGAGACGCAGGCAAAGCGGTAGCGCATTTTGGATCCAACGGCCTACCTTTCATCCAGACCTCTGTGCGCTCCCACTCATTTGGCAAAGAACGCGAAATGAATGGGGCACGGTGGGTTCTGTTAACACTCAAGTTGAAAATGCGGTAACGCACTACCCGGTAAAATAGAGAAATATGGCTTTTTCGATTGCTTCTTCCCCTATTCTGGTTCACTGCGAAGGCATTCTCTTCGACATGGACGGCATTCTGACCTCCTCGATTGGGTCGGTGGAGCGGAGTTGGACCCAATGGGCGCAAATGCGCGGAGTGGACCCCGTGCATGCGTGCAGCACCGCACACGGCCGCCGCGCCATTGAGACGGTGCACATCCTGCGCCCGGATTTGGACAGCGAGGCGGAGCTCAAGGTGATTGACGANNCTGCCCAAGGGCCGCTGGACGGTGGTGACGAGCGCAACGGAACGATTGACACGTGCGCGGCTGGCAAAGGCAGGCATTCCTGTGCCGGAGCGGCTGGTTACTGGAAACTCGGTCACGCACGGCAAGCCGCATCCGGAACCGTTTCTGGCGGGGGCGGCGCTGCTGGGTTTCAAGCCTGAGGAGTGCGTGGTGTTTGAGGACTCAGCTTCGGGCGCACAGGCGGGACGGGCTGCGGGCTGCGTGGTGGTGGCTACGCCGTTTTCGCATCCGATAGAGGCGCTGGATGCGGCGCATTACCTGGTTCCCGATTTGACCGGGGTGAGCGTGGAAACGCTGCCTGGAGACGAAGGGTTGGCGTTGCGGTTTATGCCGATGGACGTCAGGGGCTAAAGCCCACGTCGTTCTTGCGGCAAATCGGCACGACTAAAGTCGTGCCCTTTCGCACAGCTTCGCCAGGTTCCCGTTCTTGAAAGAGCAGTAAAGTCCTGCCGTTTCAGAGCATCGATAGGTTATTACTCGTTGGCTTCGATGCGGCGGCCGTGGGTGTCCTGCAGGGGGCGGGAGTTTACCTTGAAGAGCGCAGCGAACGTCCGCAACTGGTTGCGGCTGAGGCTGACTACCTGTTCATAGACGAACCAGCGAACGCCCTCCGTGCAGGGCGGGGTGGTCAGCGAGCCCATGTAGGTCCAGTAGCCGCGATCGGCGGGCAGAAAGCCGGCGGGGCTGACCATGTCGGTGACTTTCTCCGTTTGTCCCGTCTTTGTGGGCAGGTGCGGCCAGAGGGTGGCCAGGACGGCGTTGGCGTCGCCGCGATCTTCGGCGAGGCGCACGGCGATCACGGCTTGCTTGCCGTCTGCGCTCTTGTGCACCATGTGGACGACCATGTCTGTGAGCTTGCCCTTGACCGCCTCCTCGCTGGGGTGGTGGAAATGGAACTGGACGAGGTCATAGCGGACGCCTCCGGCGACGATGTAGCTGCCCGGATCGACGTGGACCACGACGGTGTGGCCGTTGTTTTCGAGGGTGACAGGGCCGGCGATGTAATGGAACTCGATGGGCTGGAGGTTCTTGTTGAGGCGTGCGTCGCGGATGTCGATGGGCGACTGCTCGTGGCCCTGGGAACAGACTTTCCAGGCCGGGTCGAGCTTGCCCCAGGCCAGTGCGCCGCGCTTGCCTTCGTAGTCCCACGGCGTTGTGGTTTGCGCGGCGGCGAGAGCGGCGGCGCAGAGAAAGAGCGCGGCAACTGCGGGAATACGCATAAATTGCTCCTTGAATCATAGATGCTAGATTCATAGACGCTTAGTGCGCCAGAAAGCATTTTACGGCATTGGTAAGACAGCTTTCAGCTCTCAGCTCTCGGCTCCTGAGATACGCGATGCTATTCAAAAACTGCCCAAATCTGAGTGCAAATTGGCGGTTTTGCGCAGTTGCCCTCCCTGTAACTTCTTTGTTGTCTTCAGCCATGAATTGACGGAATGGCTAAGTGCTTTGTTTTCATAGAAACCAGCAGGGGGGGTAGGGGGGTACAGGCTTTTGGCCTCCAACCGCCAGCTCCGAGCTCCTATTTTCTGGTACTGACGGAGGGAGGATTGAGGCATTTCTTTCATGGCGTCCTTCCTCTTGTTTCTATTGTGCGCGCAAAGCACTTAATTATCGGCAAACCACCACCTGCGGTGGGGCAGACGCTCGCGGGAGGCTCGCACAGGCCTCATTGCTCTCCCATATCTCCACAGGCCGAAGCCGGTTCACTGCTCAGGAGCGAGACCCCCCTTCGGCAGGCTCAGGGCAGGCTCATTGCAGGCTTTCGGCCACGCTCGGGGCAGGCTACGGGGCACCCGTTGATTGTTGTACTACGGCACGTATATACGCAACGCGCTACAAATGGGTGAATGGAAGAGCCGGGAGAGCCAGTGCAAGCATGGTGGAATCTCGTTCGAGCTGGCGGTGGGGTGACAAGGCACGGGTCCCGCTCGCCGATCCAGCCGTCCGTCTGAGGTTCGCAAATAGGTGGGTCTGTGCCCAGCTCCCGATACCAGGATGAATGGGCGACCTGGCTTCCATCCCCGGTCCCCAAAAGCGAGGGACCCTTCGGCAAGCTCAGGGCAGGCTCGGGGGCACCCTCAGCGTGGACTGGAGATCTCACCGGGACCGGGGCCACGCTCGAAAATCAGGACTTTGCGCACCCATACTCCGGGTTTGGGATATGGACCACCCGGCATCTTCAATCGCCGAGGCTTTTTGTGAGCGGAGTTGAACAGACGCGTCCGATCGCGGCCGGGTAGATTTGCGGTGCGTGACTCTCAACGTTATGCCCGAGAAAGTCGCGTTGCCGTCCCGGAAGGTGCCATGACATTCACACGCAAGACCCTGTCGTGTCTGGTTGCAAGCACGACGATTCTCTTTGGCACATCCACCGCTATTGGGGCCAACCGGATTTCGGCGCCGGCGCGGTCAGTCGCGTCTACAGAGCTCAAAATGCAGGTCCTTCTCGATCGGGCGAATTTCTCACCCGGTGAGATAGACGGGAACGCCGGAAGGGACAGCCGCGAGGCCCTGGCGGCGTTCCAGAAGGCGCGCGGGCTGGCGCCAGGCGCACGGAACCGCGCGGCGCTGCTCAAGGCGCTCGACGCCGGCGCGGTTCAACCGGTGATCTCTTATACCATCAGCGCGGAAGACGCAGCGGGGCCGTTTGTCGAGACGATTCCGACGGACGCGACGGAACAGGCGAAGCTTCCGGGCCTTTATTACACATCGGTGTTGGAGGAGCTGGGCGAGAAATTCCACTCTGCGCCGGCCTTGCTCAAGCGCCTGAACCCCCACGCCCGTTTCGCCGCGGGAGAGAATATCCGTGTTCCCAACGTATTGGGTACCGAACTGGCGGAGTCCGACGCTGCGCGGGTTGAGGACTCAGGCAGCAAACGTACTCCTGCCGCAGCCCGGAACGGCAAGTCTGAGGCAGCCAAGGTGGTTGTGTCGAAGAAGGCATCGGTCCTGATGGTCTATGACCAGGAAGGCCAGATCCTCTTTTATGGCCCGGTAACCAGCGGCAGTGAGCACGATCCGCTGCCCCTTGGGAACTGGGCGATCACTTCGGTGGTGCGCAACCCGACGTACAACTACAACCCCGATTTGTTCTGGGATGCCGACCAGGCGGACGCCAAAGTGAAGATCGCAGCGGGGCCGAATGGTCCGGTGGGTGTTGTATGGATGGGGATCAACGTGCCGCACTACGGGATACACGGCATTGCTGAACCTGGGGAGGTCGGTCATTCCCAGTCGCACGGATGCGTGCGGATGACCAACTGGGACGCCACAAGGGTTGCCGACCTGGTCAAAGTTGGGACGCCAGTCGTGTTCGAGGAATGAGAAAGCGATGCCCGCGATACACCGCACAGCGGTCTTTCTGGAGGTTGGGGCTTGAAGGTCTACGCTTGCATTGCCGTTCTTTTCTCCATGCTTCTTGCTGTGAACGCTACCCCCAGCATTCTCGAAATGTCGCCGCCCATCAGCGGACTCGCGCTCACGGATCTGAGGGATAGCTTCGAAGAGATTCACAACGGACACCGCCATGAAGCGATCGACATCATGGAGCCGAGGGGAACGCCCGTGCATGCGGTTGTACCCGGAATGATCCGCAAGCTATTCCTTAGCAAACCGGGTGGGAACACGGTATATGAGTTCGATGAAATGGGCGTGTATTGCTACTACTACGCGCACCTGGACCGGTACGCGGAAGGGTTGCAGGAGGGAAAGCGGGTGGAGCGTGGGGATATCATCGGTTTTGTGGGATCGACTGGGGATGCGAATGCGAACGCGCCGCACCTGCATCTGGCAATCTTCGAGTTGGGGCCGGAAAAGCAGTGGTGGAAAGGGACGGCAATTGACCCCTATCCTGACTTGGTAGACGCGGTGAAGCGAACGAAATAGCGAATTGTCTTGTTCTGTTCGCGGCCCAAGCGAGCTTCAGCTGGCGGGGCCATCAAGGCCGGGTCAGGCATCTCGATTTGGGCTACCCAGGATAGCTCTCATATCGTCACCGAGCCGGGAGTTGCCGGGTTTTTAAGCGGTTTACGCCGAGGCGTGCACTGAGTAGCTGGGCGCGGTGGTGGCTTCGGGCACGGGACGGATATAGCGGGGGCTGCGGCAAACAAGAAAAGGGACCCATGTGGCGATTGTTGCCGGACGGGTCCCTTCTGGTTTTGAGGCTGTGCGCCGCGACTACTTGGCGGCGGTGGCGATGCCGGCTTGCTCGGCTAACGCGGCGGCCTTGTCGGTTGCTTCCCAGGTGAAATCGGGCTCGCTGCGGCCGAAGTGTCCGTACGCTGCGGTCTGCCGGTAGATGGGGCGGCGCAGGTTGAGGCTCTCGATGATGCCCTTGGGGGTGAGGGAGAAGTTCTTGCGGACCAGCTCGGTCAGCTTGGCTTCGCCGACCTTGCCGGTGCCGAAGGTCTCAATGCGCACACTGACCGGCTCGGCGACGCCGATGGCGTAGGCAAGCTGGACTTCTGCGCGGTCGGCGAGACCCGCGGCCACGATGTTCTTGGCGATGTAGCGGGCGACGTAGGCAGCGGAGCGATCGACCTTGGTCGGGTCCTTGCCCGAGAAGGCGCC